>NZ_JBSLYH010000033.1:0-96953 GCF_055793305.1 Calyptranema fuscum S582 | reverse complement strand
GAGGGATAGGGGGGTGAACGTAGTGAAGCGGTTTGTGAAACAATTGGTCTATTTTTTGGTGGTTGGTTTATGGATGGGATGGGTGATCGTGGGTCTGCCGCCAATGAGTGCGGCGTCGATTCATGTGTATCCGGAGGGAGCCGAGCAGGTGATGCAGCGATCGCTACAAACGTTGCGTGACCAGTCGGGGCAGGCGTGGCAGATGGTGTTGTATCAACGAGTCCAGGGAAATCAGGTGAAAAGCCTGAATTTGCGGTTAGTTGGCTTTCCCGGTGTGGCAGAATTTGACCATCCGCAACCGCTGACGCTCGACATGGGGTTGGGAGACCGTTGGACTGCCGCCAACGTAACACCGCCCGATTTTTCGCCCAATGTTGGAGAATATGACATGCGATCGATCATGGCGCAGCTAGACTCGAACGCACCGTTACATCTGGTATTGCCATTGAAGCAGGGTGAAACGAAAATGGTCATCCCGCCGTTTGCTGTGCACGAGTGGCGACAGCTCCAACGCCAAAATTTTCCCTAGACTTGCCCTGATACAGCGCTATGTACCTAGGGAAGGGGAATTAAATAACTTCGATGATTTGTTGTATGGGCGAACGACCGTTCGCCCCTTCAAACGATTCAATACCCGATCTTATTAAATTCATGACCCTAGTTCAAAATGGGGTGCAGGGGTTCCACCCCTGTCCGGGGGCTGTGCCCCTGCGCCCCTATCCCAACCAGTTATTCGGCTGCTACAGCCCAACCCTCAGCACCCTTCCCATCCCCTGAGAAATCCTATGGCTTCAGAGACCCCTCAACTGCTTCAGATTAACTTTCGCTATCAACCCCCCGATGCGATCGCCGCTCAACAATTTGCCTGGGAGCGCGCCCATGCGATCGCCCAGGTGCCAGGGTTACTCTGGAAGATCTGGATTCACAATGCTGAAACCTCTGAAGCGGGTGGCATCTATCTATTCCAGGACTTAGCCAGTGCCCAGGCTTATTTAGACGGTGCGATCGTTGCCCAAATCAAGCAACTTCCCGGTGCTGAAACCTTTACTGCTAAACTTTTTGATGTCAATCCCAGTTTGAGTCAGGTGACTCGTGCGCCGCTGGGTTAGGGGCATTGCTAGGGGAAAGGGTAGGAAGCACGCATGGAGATGAAGCCATCATCAATTGATTTCGCAGAACGCCTGGAATCGCTAAAAGCAGGGATAACCGGGGCGATCGCCGCGACACTGGGCTTTACGCTGGCAAATCTGGTCTATGGGCTGCTGCTGCGCTATGGCATCGGGGTGCCCCACCCGCAACTGTTCACAATCTCTGGCTGGCATGGCTGGGGCAGTGGAGCGATCGCCCTACTTTCAGGATTTTTGTTTGGCGTCACCTATCGCTATGTCATTCGCCAGGATCAAAACCCCCATCTGAAGTCGGGGGTGGTGTTGGCGTTTGCCTTAGTACGCGGGTTGGGACGGATCGATAGCATGGATTGGGCATTGCCAGAGGTGATTGGTCTGGTGCTGCCGATTGGCGAAGGGGTAATGTTATTTGCGATCGCCCAGGTGGTCTTAGATCAAGCTATGCACAAAGGTTGGATTAAATCGTTCGCGACCCGTTCCTGATCGGCAGTCAGGTCAATCCACGAAACATCCATAGCGTTATGGCAGCCGAGAGGTTGGTTGAATGGGGTGCAAGGGTGGAACCATATGAGGGAGCCGCGCAGAGCGCGGCTCCCTCACGAGAATTGCAATGCCAGCTTTTTACGGTGGTTTATTCGGGTCGGACAACCGTTATTCTGCGATCGAAAAACTAGCGACTTGATTGGCATCGCTAAAGATCACATACAGATCACGGGAACCACTATCAAATTGGCAGGTTACCCGGACAACCGCTGAAGCGCCGGGTTCTTCTAAGACTGAGGTTTGATCGCGCGAACAACCCTGGAAGTTGCCTGATGAGGCAACGATGTCTTGCCAATTTTGTTCAATACTTTGCTGTCTAACCGTTTGCTGAACCGAGCTATCGTACATTTGATAGGCTGACGCAAAATCACCACTTGCCATCATGTCGATGAAATCATTGGCGATCGCTCCTAGATCAACCGATTGACTCATCAGCATCGGTGCAGACTCAGTTTGGGTAAGATTTTGCTCTAGGGCTTGCGCTGGCAGAACCAAAACACCTAAAGCAAAAGGGACAGAAAGTCCGAGAATAAACTTTTTCATATCAGTTTCCTCATTACACTTTATTCAAGTGGGTATCACATAGCCTGACTATGACACTACAAAAAATGTGCCCCTTCCCCCCAAACTTAATCGAAATTTAGCATTGCTTCGTAAATATGCAAAGTTCATCCCCAACCCTGCCAGTTGATTACACTGACATTCAGGCGGCTGCAACCCAGTTGATGGGGCACGCTAAGCTCACTCCCATTCTCACCTCTCGTACGGTCAATCAGCGCACAGGGGCAGACGTATTTTTTAAGTGCGAAAACTTTCAGCGAACCGGATCGTTTAAATTTAGGGGCGCTTACAATGCCCTGTCTCAACTGTCTCCAGAGCAACGACAACGGGGGGTGCTGACCTATTCTTCGGGAAACCATGCCCAAGCGATCGCCCTTGCGGGACAACTGCTGACGATTCCCACCACCATTGTCATGCCCAAAGATGCACCGGCTGTGAAACAGGCAGCAACCCGAGGCTATGGAGCCGAGGTGTTATTGTACGATCGCGCTGAAATCTCGCGGGAAGAGGTGTGTCAAACGTTAGCCGCAGAACGCGGGTGCTGCATCATTCCTCCGTACAACCACCCCCACATTATTGCCGGACAGGGCACGGCTGCCAAAGAGTTGCTGGAATCGGTGAGCGATCTGGATTATGTCTTGGTTTGCTGTGGTGGTGGGGGTTTGTTATCGGGCTGTGCGATCGCGGCTCACACCCTCGCTCCCCACTGTAAAGTCATCGGCGTCGAACCAGAAGCCGGAGACGATGCCACTCGCTCTTTCCACAGCAAACGCCTGCAAACCGTTCACAACCCCAACACCATCGCCGATGGTGCCCGCACCCCCTGCTTAGGCGACCTCACCTATCCGCTGGTGCTGCACTACGTCCACGATATGGTGACCGTGTCTGATGCAGCATTGCTACGCACGATGTTTTTCCTGTGGGAGCGCCTCAAAATTGTAGTTGAGCCAACCGGAGCATTAGCGGCGACTGCGTTACTCGAAGGATTAATCAACGCCCCCGGTGCCAGGATTGGCGTGATGATCAGCGGCGGCAATGTTGATCTTAAAACCGTCCTATCCCTTGCCTAATATACCTATGGTGCGTTATGGCGATCGCCGAACACACCCCACGAATTTGAAGAGAATCAGGGTGAATAAAAGCCCCGATCCTGGGGTTGCATGGGGGATTGCTCTGCCTCGCCGCTGCCCAGGCTCTTTAAGGCTTCGATATAGGCATCAAACACCTCGCCTTCCAGACAAACTAACAGGACTTTTTCTATCGTCGTATTGGTTTGCAAACACTCATGAATCGTGGCGATCGCAATTTTTGCAGCTCGTTCGATTGGAAACTGATGCTGTCCGGTACTGATGGCTGGAAACGCGATCGTTTGGATCGGGCAGAGTGCCGCGAGTGCCAAACTGTTGCGATAACACTGGGCTAACAACTCATCTTCTTGATGATTGCCACCTTGCCAGATCGGTCCCACAGTATGAATAATCCAGCGAGCAGGCAACTCATAGCCAGCGGTGACCTTTGCCTGACCGACCGCACAGCCGCGTAACTTGCGACATTCTTCTTTGAGGGAGGCACCCGCCGCCCGAAAAATTGCCCCACTGACACCGTCTTCCGATTCAACGGCAATGTCTGTGGAATTGACCAATCCATCCACCACCTGTTGCGTCAAATCCCCCCGCACAACCATCATGCGGCTAACGCTAGCGCCACTCGACGGGGAACTTTGGGATACAGACGCCCGTAACTCATCTTGAATCGCCGAGAGGCGCAGCAGCAGGGCTACCAGGTGCCCATTATCTAACATCTGGGCTAGATGACCACTCTTAAACCTTTCTGAGCGAATATGGGTGGTCAATAGCTTTTGGATAATGACCAAATCGGCAGACTGAATGCGCTCTGGCTCCACCTGATACGAGTTGGCTTCTTCTAGCCAAATTCCCCAGTCAAACGAATGGAGGATAAAGCCTTCGTCGTATAACAGTTGAATAAATTGATTCACTTCAGGCGAATAGATATACGGTTCCATCGGCTGAACTTGGGGATTCACTTCATAAAGCCGCTGGTCTGGTGACGCGATCGCCTCTTGAAACAGGGGCAAAAAGGCTAACACCTGATCCAGCCGTTTTACCGTCAGCTCAGAAACCCCCCATTCATCCGCCGTATCTGGCTCCGATTGATGAACCATCCATTGACTAATTTGGTTGGCAAGCGCATCCGACAGCGTATCGGGTAACGTCACGTCTCGCAAATCTGAAAACCCCCAATTTTCGGGCATTTCCGCAAACAATAGCTCCATTTGCGTAGGAGCCAAACTATCCACATCGGTACAATCTAAGGTGGCTGTACCCGATCCTAAAAATGTGCTGGTGGCAGATAGAGCGGCGCTATCTTGTTGCAACAGCTCGCGTAGCTTAAAGATGGTTTTCATAGTCGTGATTTTAGTGAGATATAAAAGGAGCAAAAGATCGAAAACCGCTATCACTCTCCGCCTGAGAGCGATCCCATGCCAGTATCAAGCCAGTATGTCATCGGTTGTTTTAGGGCGATCGCCGCCAACGGTAGGATAGGAATAGGGGAACGACGCTCCCATGCGGCAGCACAACCTCTAGATCTCCTGCTTTACGGTTCACCGTCGCTGATTTGGAGGGTGAATTGGACTGGAAAACCTGCGGTTTTCCAGTCCAATTCATGCCGATATTTTGGATGTTTGGGCGATTGATTTCTGGAAAATGCGTTGAATTTATAGAGCGTGTTTCAAGACCATCACCAATTTAGAATCAAATCCTATCAGAGGATTTTTGTCAGACTCAATCCTTCTGGAGGAGGAAATAGTCTACGTCGCCCTGCTGAGCAAGACCCTGGAACACCATGCGAATTTATGGCAACCGACAACTCAAAACCTTGCCCGGTCAGGCAACCCGACCAACTCCCGCACGGGTGAGAGAGGCACTGTTTAATATTTGGCAAGGCAAAATAGAGGGGTGTCGCTGGCTCGATATTTGTGCCGGAACGGGTGCGATGGGGGCAGAAGCCTTGTGTCGCGGAGCCTCTGCGGTGGTCGGAGTAGAGCAGTCGAGCCGTGCCTGTGCCGTGGTCATGCATAACTGGCGGCACGTTGCCCAAGCCCATCAACAGGTGCACCTGATCCGAGGTGATGTGATACAAAAACTGCCCACTCTGGCAGGGCAATCGTTTGATCGGATTTATTTTGACCCACCCTATGCCAGTGATCTCTATCGACCTGTGATTGAGGCGATCGCCCATTATCATCTGTTATCAGGCGATGGAGAATTGGCAGTAGAGCATAGCCCTGCGTACTGGCGAGAAGAAGACTTGATCCAGCTGACAGACTCGATTTCAGGGTTGGAGGTATACCGCCAGAAGAAATATGGCAACACGATTTTGTCGTTTTACCGAGTGACTCCGTAGGGCTGGCTCGGCTGACATCCCAATCAATAAAAAAACAGGGGTTTGAATGCTCTGAGAGCACACAAACCCCTGTTTTTTCGAAGTAGCAATGACTACAGACCGAGTTGATTGCCCCGCTTGTATTGCAAATACGCTGCAACAAACAGCCCAGCCAGGGTGATGGGGATTAGACCTAAGACAATTCCAGAGAGTAAAGGCTCTACCACAACAAATATCTCCTCATTTTATGAAATTGATCTTATCAAACTCAGGAGGATGTACAAAATCCAGATTTGGCTGGGCGATCGCAAAAAACTAGCAGAACCCGCCATCATCCTGGTGTTTTCTTTGAAAGAGAAGCCTTAAAATCTATGAAGCAATTCTCATAACTAGCCGATCGCCTGAGTTGCCCTACTAAAGCTAGCAATAGCTGATGTAAAACAACTTCTGCAAAAAACTTCAGTGAATGCAACGATCAGATCCTTAATTTCTCTGGTTGTATTACACTGCAAATCTTAAGGTAAGTTATAAATTGAAAAGCGATATATACATTTCAACGTTTAATACTGGCGCTAAATTTTGACTAGGGATCTTTTGGATAACCAGCTCACGACAACCACAGGTAGCCATTGGCTACTCAAAGTGGCGATCGCCACGGCGACGATCGTCGCCGTCCTTTGCCTGAGCATTTTTGCTGTTTATCACTATCGTCATGCCGATCCCTACATCAGCAATGTCCTTTCTCTTCAGGGGAATGCTGACCAGGGAAAATTTATTTTTCAGATGAATTGTTCGACCTGCCACGGGTTTTATGGTGATGGGCAAGTAGGCCCCAGTCTTAAGCATGTCTCCGATCGCAAATCACGAATTGGTCTAATCAACCAGGTGATCAGTGGCAAAACGCCACCGATGCCACAATTTCAACCCAATCCCCAAGAAATGGCAGATTTACTGAAATATTTAGAGAGCCTTTGACCCGCCTATATTAGGTGACATGTGAGCGACAGCACCTTAGGCGATTTCTAGAAACGGTCATCCCAGCAACTCTTCGGTTCATGGTTTGGGGAAGGCGCGCACCGCGCGCCTTCCCCAAACCATGACACTCGATCTGGAGCATCACTGATTAGATTTTCATTCCTGCGGAGATTAAGCGATGAGCTACATCATGGTTGACATTGAGGCAGATGGTCCAATTCCGGGAGATTATTCGATGATCTCGTTTGGGGCGATCGTGGTGGAACCCTCCCTCAGCAAAACGTTTTATGCCCAGATCCAACCCATTTCCCACCAATGGATTCCAGAAGCCTTGCAGGTCTGCCAGTTTACCCGCGAGGAGACGCTGGCATTTGAGGCACCTGAGCCAGTCATGCAGCGGTTTGCCACGTGGATTGCCACGGAAAGCTCTGGCAAGCCGTTTTTTATCTCTGATAATAATGGGTTCGATTGGCAGTTTATCAATTGGTATTTCCACCATTTTTATGGCAGCAATCCCTTTGGGCACAGCTCAACCAATCTAGGCTCGCTCTATAAAGGTCTGATGAAAGATACGTTTGTCAACTTTAAGCACTTACGCAAGTCTCCCCACACCCACAATGCCTTAGACGATGCCCGTGGCAACGCTGAAGCATTGTTACACCTGAAATACGAATTGGGGTTGAAGATCAACCTGTCCTGAACGTCTTCAGACCGTCTCATTCATGATGCGAGGACGCTGGGGTTTACACGGTGTGCCCAGGCAAATGTGACCCGCGGGTAAATTGCCAAACACGCTACTGCGGGCACCCACAACGCTATTCGCCCCAATTTTTACACCGGGTCCGACAAAACAGTCGGTTGCGACCCAGACCCCGTTGCCAATGTCGATCGGCGCGATTTGCAAATTAAAGGCAAGATCGTGAATATCGTGACTGCCGGTGCAGAGATAGCATTCTTGGGAAATCACACAGTGTTGCCCAATCCGGATCTGGTCGAGGCTATACAGCACCACATCATCGCCAATCCAGCTATAATCACCAATTTCGACTTTCCAGGGATAGGTAATGCGGGCAGTAGGACGAATTACCACCCCTTGCCCAATGCGTGCGCCAAACAGCTTTAACAGACCAATGCGAATGCTATGGAGGGAATGGGGACTCAGGGGAAAGGCGATCGCCTGGATCAGCCACCAGAGCAAAATCAACCAGCCCGGACGACCCCGATCAAACCAGCGCTGGTCATAGCGACGCAGATCAACCCAAGCCGCTGCCGTTAAATCCGGGGCTGCCGACGCTGGTGGGGTATGGGTTGACCGATGCGACTCTGTTTCCACTAGGACTTCACCATTTCTGCGGGGGATTGAGGATCAGTCTGAGACGGTTCTGCGGTGTCAGCACCAGCCGTTACATTCAGACGCCCACCAAACTGTTGCAATTCAAACAGCTTTACCCCAATCTGATACTCATATTGACTGAGCAACCGCCCGTAAATATATCCCGCTCTGCCATCCAAAAAGCCGAGCTGGACGATATAGAACAGGATAAAGCGTAACAGCGGTTTGAATGGCAAGCGAACCCAAATGCGCTTGAGAAACCGCTTGCGCTGAACCGAGTCGCCAAACAAATTTGCCCCAATAGTGCCACCCTCGCCCATGCCCGTCAGCAAGTTGTAATATACCCGTGCTTCCCAGTTGGAATAGCGATTGTGCCGTTCTAGCCAGTGATAGAGATCGCGGAAGTCGATGTGATCCATATCGTTTTTCAGATAGCCAACTTTGCCCTGAAGCACAACATGTTCATGAACTTCGTTATCGCCCGTATTGCGAATTTCTTCGGTATTGAGGTTTTCGTAACGCCCTTGTTGATGGCGGAACAGCCGCAGGTTCCAGTCGGGATATTTGCCGCCGTGGCGAATCCAGGTACCCAAGAAAAACACACGACGATTAATGTAATAGCCTGCATAATCGGGGTTTTTGATCGCTTCGGCAATTTCATCCCAGAGTTCTGGGGTGATGCGTTCGTCACAATCGACAATCAGCACCCATTCGTTACGAAACGGCAGGTTTTCTAACGACCAATTTTTCTTTTTGGGCCAGCGACCATTGAAGTTAAATTGCACGACCTGAGCACCGTTACTCTGGGCAATTTCTTCAGAGCGATCGCTGCTTTGAGAATCGACCACGAACACTTCGTCTGCCCTGGCAACACTGGCGAGACAGGCGGGCAGATTCTCCTCTTCGTTTTTGGCAGGAATCAGTACCGAAACGGGGAGCTTAGAGGCAGTTGAGGTCATAAGTTAGGTTTCGCAGGTAAACAACAGAGGCAGTGACCCATCGCTCAGGTGCAGGCGCATGGGCGGCAGATAGACGCTAGGTTTAGCGCTTCAGCCATTTTGGTGTAACTAACATTCCCTGAATAGCAGTTTTTAGATAGCCCACTTGTCCATAGGCATAGACAAAATTGTCGAACCGTTGCGCCGGATCGGGTAAATATTTAATCGAGCGATATAACCCGCGCAAGAATCGTTCGCCACCCCGCAGCATTTGGCGCGGCCCGGCATGACCTGCCAGTTGTTCACGGTAACACTCGCTGATGCCCTGCCACCACCCCCGACTGAGAAACCAGGACTGTTGTAGCCGTTCGGGGGCAACGTTGTGCGCCACCAAGGCATCGGGCAGATAGGCGACCTGCCAACCATTGGCAAGGGCTAATTCGGTCATGTGCAATTCTTCATTGGATAGTAAGTTTTTGCCAACTCGCCCCAAATTTACATCGAATCCACCAACCTGGTCGAGAAAGCGACGGCGAATGGAATAGTTCAGACCTCTTGGGGTTAAGCCAGGTCGGTCGATGTACACCACCTGATCGCCCAGATCATAAAGCCCCAGATTGCCTGCCAAGCCATCCGAGAGCCATCGTGGTGGCGTTGTCTCTGCTGACCAGAGAAGGGTAACTTTGCCACCTGCTACGGCTAGTTTCTGATTATCTTCGTAAGCGGCATAAAGCACCCGTAGCCAGGTCGGATTGGCAACAGCATCATCGTCTAGATACGCCAGAATTGGACTGGTTGCCGCTTTTGCCCCGGTATTACGGGCGATCGAGAGACCCACAGCAGGTTCATAAATATAGTGCAAGCGGGGATTAGTAAGACGGGCTTCGACCACCTCACGGGTGCGATCGCTCGATGCATTATCGACCACAATCACTTCAAAGTGCCCATCAAAGTCTTGTTCTAATAAACTATCGATCGCTGCGCCCAGGTAGTGTTCCCGATTATGCGTACAGATGATGGCAGAGATCTGTGAATCAGGCATGGGTTTTTGTCTTTGGTATAAGGACGTTGAAACCAACAGGTCGTGCCGCTGCAATTGAGGTTCGTTGAGAACTACACTTCATTCCTCTCCTATTTAGCCCAGAAACCCTTAGAAACCCTATCAATTTTTTGTAAAGAACCTGGAACTGTCGATGAATTTACAGGGTTTGGCAAGAGAGAAAGCCCTCAGGAAGGTCGATTTAATAATATCCAATCCGTTTGGGAGAAGAATATAGCAGTACGCATTAGGGTTAGGACGGGGTGCAGGGGTGAAACCCCTGCGTGGGGGCGGTGCCCCACCCCCCTGATGTCCTAACTGGATGGCGTAGAACTATAGCAGATCCGTCGCTGTCTCAAAAATCACCGACGTTATTGAACTCCCATTCCTACAGCGCTTCGCGCTCGAATATGTTTAGATTTTTTGTTGTGTGCCGCGCTTCGCGCGGCACACAACAAAAAATCTGTGGCTTCAGCAATTGAAAATGGCTGTAGGAAAAGATTCGATCCTCATTTTTTATCTTTTCCTTTATCTTTCTTCCCCTCTTCTTGTAGACTTCCGTGTAATTCGATCAGAGCTTTCGCAAAATGATCCAGACGGCTCTCTAGCTGATGTTTTTGGGCAAGCAGTTGGCGGAGTTTTTGATAACGGGCGATCGCCAGACTGACATAGGGGACTTTTTCAACAGGGCAGGGACGACACCAGAGTTGACCGTCAGCATCTAAGCCACACAGCCGATAATCGGTTCGCACAGGGCTATCCTTTTCATCAGGCGAAAGATTTTTGCAGATCTCTTCGACATATTCCATCAGCCGATCGATTTCTGCATGGCGAATGGTTGCCACCCCTGAGTTTTGCGGTTCGTAAGGTTGTGACTCCAGCCAGCCATCAATGACGGGTCCTTCGAGGTAGAGGTCTTGCACCTGAAGTTGTACTTTTTGTAAATCTTTCTGCCATTGGGTGACCACCCCTTCCATTTCTTTTAGCAGCCCCACCGCAAACTCTGGATTGGTTACCTGGCGGCGGTTACTAAAATGGGGAAGCTTGAATTTGGGTAAATCGAGGGATTTGGGTGAGAAATCTGGAATCCGCAAAGGACGAACGATTTCCCGAGCAGGGTCGGGCGGTTCAACCGCGATCGCCGGGGTTGCCACGCGAAATGAGCAAGCGGCAGGGTTAGCCCGTGTGCCTGTTTTTGCCACAGGCTTAGCCGCAGCTGTCGCTGGACTGGAGGCGATAGAGGACTGGACTGGATGAACCGAAATTGGCTTGAAACTGGGTAGATCAGGCACCCCTGGTGAAACCGTTGCAACGCTAGCCGACGGGGCGATCGCCGTTGGGTCGGACGCTGGGGCTGTTTTTTTAGGGGATACGTCAAACGAGATAGAACTACGATGGCTGATCAAGGATTTACCCAGACTATGGTTACTGGAAAACTGCTGGGCGCTCATTTGCCCCAATGTTGCCTCAATTCTTTGCAATTCTGGTTTCATAAGTGTTGTACCTGACCAAGAACCACAGTTTAAGGGGATTCTGCCCAAATTATAAAAGCGATCGCCTTTTCGGGAGAGTGCGGCTCTGCCGCACTCTCCCAAAAAAGTTGCGGGTTTTAAGTTTGAAAGGATACTAATCTAGACTAAATCTAAATTGGGTGATGTTCTAGATCTGTTGGTGATTGTCGGTTCTAACCCCAAAGCGTACTGCGATCGCGCTTCACGCTCGGATAGGGTTAGGTTCTTGTCGTATCCTGCGCTCCGCACGGCACACACCCAAAAACTGTGGCTTCAGCAATTAAAAATTGCTGTAAGTTGCCGATATTTTAACTATTAAGCTCGCCTTGTCGCATTACGTTTCATGGATTTTTTGGCTAACTCAACCCGAACATTAATTCTCGTAACAGGTCCTGCTCGCTCTGGCAAAAGTGAATGGGCAGAAACCCTGGCAGAGCGATCGCAAAAGTCTGTGATTTACGTAGCAACGGCTAACCTCAATCCCGAGGATGCGGAGTGGCAGGCACGCATTGCCCAGCACCAAGCCCGTCGTCCTGCCCATTGGCGAACGCTGTCGGTGCCTATTGATTTAGCGATCGCCCTGCAATCGGGGACGAGCAACGATTGTTTACTGGTCGATTCCGTGGGTACCTGGTTGGTCAATTTTTTAGAGCAAGCCGAGGAGGTGTGGCAGAACACTAGCCAGGAGTTGCTAACAGCGCTGTCTCAAACTAACAGTGATGTCATTTTTGTAGCCGAAGAGGTCGGTTGGGGGCTGGTGCCTGCCTATCCGAGTGGTCGCTTATTTCGCGATCGCCTGGGAACGCTGGTGCGACAGTTAGGGGCGATCGCCAATCCCGTTTACCTGGTCACCGGGGGTTATGTTTTAAATTTGAGCCAGCTCGGTACCCCCTTGGGCACAGCAGATAGGGATAAACCTTAATCTAAGCTACGGATTTCCGTCCTATGTTGCTCGAAGGTTATCGGTAATATGAAGGTACAAATCTCAACCTTATGGTTGCAGTGGGTGAGCTTAACATCTATCGAGATCAGTTTTTACTGGAAGCGCAGTCGCAGCTATCCTTCTAGAAAGAGTGATTTCAAAAGAGCGATTTTAGGTAAGGTTAATCGTGAGATTGACGTCAAATTTGGGTGAATAACACGGCTTCTAACGAGTGTTGTGCAGAGCCATCGAATCCTCTAAGGGCGTAGTATTCAGGTAGAATTTTTCAGGTCAGCTAAAGATTCTTTACCGACTGCCAAGCTCTGACATCAGGACAACACAACCTGAGTTAGAACCAGGAATAAGGAGTTTGACCTCAATCTCGCCTCAATCGCAAACCTGACCCGATTAAGAGCAGAGAAATTCTCCTTCTATCTGAAGATATCAACCTCAACCTCTTCTTTCTGCATTGAGTTTTAATCGGTCGATAATATTCTTTTGATCACGCGATGTCATCGGTTTTAATCATTGGTTTCAATGGATAGTTATGGCAACTCCAAATCAAGTAAAGCAGTATCTTGCATACTGGTTACAGTTAGGTAAAAAGGTGCGAATCCAAAATACAGGGGAGGCAATAGCAGTTCAGACGGTCATTCAAGGCGATCGCTATAGTGATGACTTTGAAGCTTGCTGGCAAAAAATTTCGTCGCCAGAGACGGGCGATTGTTATCTAGAAGGAACAAACCAGACGATTCAAGACCTGCTCACTCCTGCCTGGGAAATTAATCCCTGCGTCCGCTGCGATATGCCAGTGCCCGTGTTTAGTTTAGGCATGCCGTCTTTGAGTTGTCCTTGCATCGATTTGCCGCTGTGGCCCAATACCGAAATTCCACAGCCGCGATCGCCCATTAAAGATGTGGCTCAACTGGTTGAAATTCGCGATCGCCTGTTGCGTTTGAGAAATATTCCAAGTTTGACACCCGACCAACTAAAAGCCAAACGAGCACAGCTTAAGACGCGAGACTAACAGACCCATCACTCCGCCTAAGTATTGTTTGAGCGCGCGACGGCTTTGCCGTCGCGCGCTCAACATTCGGTTTTCGTAGGAGCTGTAAAGAAATCACATGAGCTGGGCTGTTAGCTGTTGGCTAATAGCTAACAGCCAGCCAAAACCATGAAACTATTTTTCAACAAGCCCTTAGTGTGAGCGTTAAGGTCGGGCATATCGCCCCATCAGCTCTGCACCTGCCAGACGGTGATCGTTCATGGCAGCTATGACCTCGGCGGTGCTTGACCCTGGGGGCAAGTCCAGCACCCGATCCAACGCATACAGGCGAATCCAATAGCGGTGGCTCCCGGAGGGTGGACACGGGCCGCCATAGCCATAGTTGCCAAAATCATTTTTGCCTTGCACTCCGCCTTGATAGAGCAGTGGTTGGGGCGGCAAATTTTCGGGGAGCTGTCGCAGATCGGGCGGCAAATCGTAAATGATCCAATGCAAAAAGGTTCGACCCGGCGCATCGGGGTCTGTCATCAACACCACAAAACTGCGGGTGCCACTGGGGGGTTCACTCCACATCAACGGCAAAGAGCTATTCGCGCCATCACAGGTATATTTTGCGGGGATCGGGTCGGCTGAATTGAAGGCGGTGCTGGATAACTGCATGGTCCAGGGAGCATCTAGATCCAGGCGATCGCCACAACTGACCAGAAGCAGACCTAGCCCCATCGCCCAAGAGGTCGAGTGTTGTAGCATCTGCCGCCGCTTTAATGGCGCACCCTGTTTACAGCTGGCAGTCATGCAGGCACACCCTCAACGGATTGAGAGAAGGTCGAGTAAAACAATAAAGTTTTATATTCATTTTTTTACAATCATTGCCCGCAGCAACGGTTGTCTAAGCCCAAACTGGCTAGCAATAAATCGCTGACGGCATTCGCAACGGCAAATTCGCTATAAAAACTTTTAGAAAAATCAAACCCTTGCATTTCGGTAATAATGGCAATGACCAGCGAACCGACATCATTTTCACCTTCCATGCGTTGCCGAACAAAAACTTGAGCTGCTCGCTGAGCAATGCTCTCATTCACAGCCTCTGGCAAAAATTCTTCATCTAACCAATGATGCAACGCTTGTTTCAGCCATTCTCCCTCTTGCTGAGGATTTTTTGTCGGCAGCAGCGTAATCGGTTGAATCGGTTCAGTCATCAAAACAGCCCTAATTCAGGTTGCTAGCATCCATAGTAATGCATTTGAGCATTGCCCTTAGGCGCGCTCTATTATGACCAACATAGACATTTTATTTTAGATAACCCGTGGCTAGGATTCAGTATGATATTCCCAGACTTATTCAAGGCTATGCCCAAGGCTATTTTTTGATGGCAGATGAAACCAGCGAAACCTTAAGCTGGTATGCCAGTCATCAGAGAGCATTAATTCCCCTGGACGAACGATTTCGCTATCCGCGATCGCTACAACGCATTCTCAATCAAAACCGCTTTACCACTGCAATTAACCGCGACTTTGCAGCGGTGGTCGAAGGCTGTGCCAATCGAGATACAACCTGGATTTCGGATGAACTTAAAGACATTTACTATGCGCTCAATCAGGCAGGCTTTGCCTATAGTTTTGAAACCTGGCAGGGTGAGCATCTGGCAGGCGGCATTTTAGGATTGGTCATCGGTGGGGCATTTATTGGCGAATCCATGTTCTACCAGATTCCAGATGGCTCGAAAGTGGCAATGGTGAAGTTGGTCGAACGGTTGCGATCGCGTCATTTCACCTTATTTGATGCGCAGATGAATAATCCTCATCTAGAGCGCTTTGGAGCCTACATTGTTTCCGATCAAGACTATCAATCGCTCCTGAACAAAGCGTTAGATCAGGATTGCTATTTTGACTGATACCGTTTTGATATGAGGCTGCGCCTGATTTACCCCCGGCTGTCGCCGTCCCCCTTGGCAAGGGAGAACACAGGGGGTCAGAGGTTTGGCGCATCTTCAGGATTGACCCTTGGCTATGAGCTGATGACTCAACTGCATGATGGTTTTGAATTGATAGTCGTGGGTCAAATCTTTTAACCGGGCACTGAGGACACCGTATTCGTCTGGAATTTGTCTGATGAGATGCAATACCGCGTCGTCATTGCAATAGAGCGCGGCTTGATACAGAGCATTCACCCATTCTGAAGGCATCACAGCAAGGTGTTCAGCCGTTAAGGTAGCCGCCAGGTCCGCATCATCACCTGACGAGGTGGTTTGGGAGGGTTTGCTATCGGCATAGATATATTGCAACCCCAGATACGTTTGCATTTTGGCAAATAATTCCGTGGCTTGAAACGGTTTGCTGATAAAGTCATCGCATCCGGCAGCAAAGGCAAGCGTGCGATCGCTTTCAGAGGCATAAGCCGTCAGGGCAATGATACAGGGCGACGATGCCGACACAGTTGCTCGAATCCGACGTGTTGCTTCATAGCCATCGACCTGGGGCATTCGCATATCCATAAAAATCAGATGGGGTTGCCATTGCTGACAGATGTGAATTGCTTCTTCTCCATCTCTGGCCTCCTGCACCTGCAAGCCAATTTGGGTTAATAGCTTGACCAGAAGATAGCGATTTTCGAATTGATCGTCTACGACCAAAATGCGGTAGGCAGGCTGACCCGAAGCAAGCCGCACAATGGCACGTTGGGGCGTAATATCATCTTCGTCGGCAAGAGATGCCCGTTGAACCGGAATGGCGATCGCAAATTTACTACCCCGTCCCGGTTCACTATTGACGCTAATCGTACCGCCCATCAGCTCAACAAAGCGTTGACAGATCGTCAGACCCAAACCCGTTCCTTCGGGCGATATTTTGCCCGCTTGAGTTTGAAAAAAGGCACTGAAAATTGAAGATAACTCATTGGAGGCAATGCCAATGCCTGTGTCTTCTACTTCAACATGAAGCATTAACGGTTGAGCCTGCAAAGACGATGCAGTAAAGGCTGTCGCTGCCGTAGAAGCCTTGGCACGCAGCACGATGCGACCTTTGTTGGTAAATTTAATCGCATTGCTCAGCAGATTAATTAAGACCTGACGGAGTTTATTTGCATCCGCATTCACCAGCTTAGGAAGGGTTGGGTCTAGCTCCAGGCTCAGCGTTAGATCGCGACTGGCAGCTTGTTGACGAAACATATCGCACAAAGAATGCAACAAGCTATGCAAATTAAAATCAGTGGCGTCGAGCGTAATCCGTCCAGCTTCAATCTTCGATAAATCCAATACGCTGTTAATCAAGCTCAACAAATGATCGCCACTGCGGTAAATCGCTTCTAAATTTTCGTGATGTTCAGCCGTTAGCGATGGGTCATGCGTCATCACCTGCGTGAACCCCAAAATAATGTTGAGGGGGGTGCGCAGTTCGTGGCTCATGTTTGCCAAAAAGGCTGTTTTAGCACGATTGGCAACTTCGGCAGCTTCTTTTGCCCGTTGTAGATCTAGCTCTGCTTGTTTGCGATCGCTAATATCCATGACCGTGCCAATTAGCCGCACCACCTGCCCCTCGGCATTGTATTCAGCTTTCCCTCTGGCTTCCAAATACCCCATTGACCCATCGCTGCGGAAAAAGCGCATATCCAGCTCATAGCCTGTGCCATGGGCGATCGCCTGTTCCACACTTTCTTGGAGTTTAAGCCCATCATCGGGGTGATAATACCGACTAATTTGTTCGGCATAACTGGGTGGCGTGCTGCTGGGTTCCAGCCCAAAAATGCGGAACAGTTCGTCTGACCAGGTGATCCTTTGAGTCGCAATCTCAAATGACCAGTTGCCCAAGTTGGCAACCTGTTGGGCTTGCAGTAAGGCGATTTCGCTATACTGCAATTTTTCTTCGGCTTGTTTGCGTTCCGTGATATTAACGCTACTCCCCACAATGCGGTAAATCTGCGATCGCTGATTGTATAACGGCGTCAGGCTGGTAATCCACCAGGTATCTTGACCTTGAAAGGGCAAACATTCTTCATAGGTAATTGTTGCCCCCGCCTCGACGCAGGCTTGATAGCGTTGGCAAACCGTCGCGGCAGCGTCCGGAGGCAGCACTTGACCGGGCGTTTTGCCTTGCAGCTCCTGGGTTGGGATGCCGGTTAAGCGTTCGTGGGCAGGATTTAGCCCGATAAAGCGAAAGTCACCATTTTCTAAGACATCAACCACAAAGATCGATTGTTCAACCCCGTCATAAATCGTCCGTAAAAAGTCTGCATTTTCCGCTAATGCCATTTCAACGCGTTTGCGATCGCTAATATTGCGCACAATGATGAAGGCTTCGTCTTCGCCAATGGCAATCACACGCGCCTCTTCGTATTGCATCTGCCCATTAATCTCGATCTCATATTCGTAAACCTGGAGTTCTCCTGTTACGATCGCCTGTTCGACATAATGGAGTCGTTGTTCAGCCAGATGGGGGGGTAATAAATCCTGAATTTTTCCGCCAATCAACGCTGGAGACGAGATCAGACTTTGAAAATTGCCCTGAGAAAATGCCAGTCGGGTGCCATCGCGTTTGACACGAATGATCAAATCGGGAATCGCATTCACAAAGGCTCGCAGCGAGGTTTCGCTGTGACGCAACGCCTGTTCGGCACGTTTGAAATCGTCAATATCGCGTCCAACCGATTGATATTCAATAAACTGCCCGCGTTCATCAAACAACATGCGGTTAATCCACTGCGTCCAGCGCACCGTGCCATTCACCACCACCCGGTTTTCAATGATTACCATTGGGTTTTCAAACGTCATGGTGCGCACCAGTTGGTTCACGCGTTCGAGATCGCCTTCAAAGACGACAGGTGCGTATGTACGCCCTACTAAACTTTCGCGCGATCGCTCAAAATATCGACAGAAAGCATCATTGACAAATGTCAGCGTGCCATCAGCCATATACCGAACAATTAACTCGGTCTGGTCTTCGACGATCGCCCGATACATCGCCTCGCGTTGTTGTAGCGATTGTTCTGCCTGTTTGCGATCGCTGATATCGACCATATACCCGACAATTTCTTGCGGGTTACCCTCCGCATCTGTTACCAGGTTGAGGTCATCATAGATCCAGTGGTAAGACCCATCACCGTACAAAAATCGATATTCAAACGTACATACCCCCGTTTGAAACAACGTGGGCAAACCGGCAAATACGCGATCGCGATCCTCTGGGTGAATGTGTTGCATCCAAAACCCAGATTCCGACATAAATTGTTGAGCCGTGTAGCCCAAGATCTTCATGACATTATCACTGACGTACGTTACTCGATAGTCACCATGCGCCGTAGCGCTATAAATCACCGCAGGGCTAGACGTCAGCAGATAGTTGAGCCGTGCCTTAGAGCGCGACAGTTCAGCCGTCCGTTCTACCACCCGCAATTCCAACTCCGCCCATGAAGTCTGAATCTGGTTTGCCATCCGGTTAAAAGAGTGTGCCAGTTCCCCCACTTCATCCTGACGATAGATATTGATAGGAAGACTAAATTCTCCCTGAGCGATTTTTTGAGCTGCCGCATTGAGATTGAGCAGAGGTTGGGTAATCCACCGAGCGGTGATTAAAATAATGCCTGCCGAAGAGATCGCGGCTCCCAGGCAGAGCAAAACCGTGATTTGATGATGGTTGTTAATCTCGGTCAAAAAGTCTGATTCTGGAACAACCACCACAACTAACCAATCCAACCCCAACTGATCTTGAAACGGAGTCACCCGAGCAAATTGACGTTGTCCATCGATCTTAAATTTAAATTGCTGGGTAGTACGAATACTGCTCAATCCACCCAATTCTTGCTGCACTTGACGACTTGCTGATTGAATCAGGGGATCATCGCTATCGCTAGCTTGCAATCTCTGAAATAGCTTTTGCCCATAGTGAGAGGTGAGCTGGTAAGGTAACTGTTGATGAGAACTGCCGACCAGCAAGCCATTGCGCTCGACAATAAAGACGCGCCCATTTTGCCCAACCTTAAGCTGTTCTAAAAATCGGCGCAAAAACGTCAGATCGCAAGCCGCAGAAAATACCCCCAACAAGGCTCCGGTTTCGGGATCATAGATGGGATAGTTGGCATTGAGTGACAGATCAGAATTATCTGCCAAATTAAAAATAGGACTCCAAATCGGCTTCCCGGCTTCCGCTGCGGCTCGATACCAGGGGCGTTGTTGCAGATTGAAGCCTGGAATCGTGGTCATGCGATCGCCAACATTACCGGCACTGTCCACCGCATTTTCGTAGAGCACCGTTGGGTCAGCCGGATCAGTTCTCAACAAACTGGGGCTTGGGTTGCGATTGGCAACAATAAACGTCCCTTGCGCAGTGCCCACCATCGTATGGCTGATGGTTTCAAACTGTTGCAGTTGGGTGAGTAAATAGCGTTCCAGTTGGCTGGGGTCATTCAGGTTTAAATATCCCAGGCGCACAGCATCCGCATTCATGCGCGTCACCTGGGGCGGAATGGCAAAGTAGTTATTCAAATAGAGGTCAATGCGATCGCCCGTTTCAAGAATCAGTTGAGCGGCTAGCGTTTCAATTTCTTCTTGCCCACTTTTAAAGGAAAGATAACCGACCAATCCCGTGACGGCTCCCATTTGTAAGACAAACGGAACAACCAGCACCCAACGCAGAGGAATTGTGCCTATAACCCGTTTGAACCATTGAGTGGAACTGGTTAGTGATCGTTTCATCGGTTGAAATCGTTAACGAATGCGTTGTGGCAAGAGCGTTTGGCTGACATGGTAGACATTACGTCCCCGATCTTTAGCAATGTAAAGCGCTTCGTCTGCGGCAGCCATCAGTTGTTCTGGCATAGCTTCGAGGGTGGGGATGACGCTGACAATCCCCATGCTGATGGTGACAAACGGATTAACCAATGATTTTTTGTGAGGAATGGCAAGCCGAGTAACTTCTTCTTGAATAAATTGTGCCAGTGTAATTGCACCGTCTAGATTAGTATTCGGCAGTAAAACCGCAAACTCTTCGCCGCCATAGCGAGCGACTAAGTCGGCAGGTCGTTTACTGGCACCCGCGATCGCCTGTGCTACCTGTTTGAGACACACATCCCCCATTTGATGCCCGTAATAATCGTTATACGGCTTAAAATAGTCAATGTCACAGAAAATTAAAGCAAGAGGTGCCTGTTCTCGCCGCAAACGCAGCCATTCTTGAGATAACGTTTCGTCAAAACATCGGCGATTGGCAACCTGAGTCAAGCCATCTAAATTGGCGAGTCGCTGAAGTTCATAATTGGCTTGCTTAAGAGCTTCTTCAGCCTGTCTGCGTTGCATAAAGCTGCCCAACTGGAGTGCCACGCCTTTCACCAGTTCTAAAATACGAGGTTCATAGGGCTGTTGCGCACGGCTGAAAAAGATCAAAATTGCCAGCACCTGGGCATCTACTAAAATGGGCACCCCAAACGCGGTCTGAAACTGAGCGGCGATCGCCAATTCAGGGCGTAAAAAATCTGGGATACGACCCTCAGCCCCTGACTCAGCCCCCTGGATCGGTAGAACCCAGACCTGACCCAATGACTCCATATCATAGGCAAACGTGAGCGGCGAACTCGCTTGATGAAAGTGTATGAGGCTCGCATCCATCGCGTCGTAGCAGCTTTGACTCAACTGCATGGCACTGCCTTCCCTATCCAAGACCCAGGCTTCGCTGTAGTCTGAATGGCTGACTTGCTGCACCAACCCCAACACTTTTTGCAACGCATTGCTAAAGTTTTCCGCTTGATTGACAGCTTGAATCGTGTCAAGCAACAATTGGGTTTCTGCCTGAGCCTGTTGCCGTTCTTGAATTTCCTGGCGCAGTCGTTGGTTGTGGGCATTGAGTTGCCGTTGTTGCTCTTGAATCGTCAATTGATGGCTAATCCGAATCAACACCTCTGCGGTCTGAAACGGCTTGGTAATATAATCGGCACCCCCTACCTCAAACGCCTGCACTTTGTTAGCGGCATCGTCTAGAGCGCTGAGAAAAATAATTGGAATAGCCTGAGTCTCAGGTTGAGATTTAAGGATCGAGCAGACCTCATAGCCATCCATGATAGGCATTTTAATGTCTAGCAAAATTAAATCAGGTCGTTCTGCCCGGACGGTTTCCAATGCCATCTCACCGCCAACCGCTTTTCTCACTCGATACCCCTGATTGTTCAGGATTGAGGAAAGCACTCGGAGGTTATCGGGATTATCATCGACGATCAACAGGGTAATTTGAGATTTTGGCATCACGGATTAGGACTTAGGAGTTAAGATGCCGTATTTTGACAAAGGCTGGAATGAGGATTTAGCCCGATCCAAGCGCTGAGGATGACAAATTAAATAAGACCCGGAAGTTTATGTCTGGGAGCGCGGCGACGCCGCGCTCCCAGACATAAACTCCGGTTTTATTAAATCCACGCTCCTTACAGAAAGAGAGCGTACATAGACGCTGAATACATCAAAATACTAACGTCTTCTACAGTTGGTCATCTTCTAAGAATTCCCTAATCTTTACATAGACCTGCCCTTTGATCGTTTTTATTAAAGAACCCCTTCTCACCCTGGACAGAGCTTTTTCGAGCGTTGCTGATCTGGGGGATGAAATTGGGTGTGAGTGCCGCGCTCTGCGCGGCACTCACACCCAATTTCATTGATGAATTAAGCCATGCCAGATCTGCGATTGAATTAAAGTCAGGGTTCGACGTTCTATTTAAATCCAGATGAGAACTCTTTTGAACGGATATTCGTCAATCCGGATTGTGGGATCATTACATAAATCGCTGTAAGCTATAAAATTGCAAAGCGTCTAGCCGCGATTAGTGATCGCTCTACTACCAAATAGTGGCACTTTTCAGCCCGCTCTAGCAGCTAACAGCCAACAGCTAATAGCCAACCGCTATCTTAAGTTGAGGGAACATGAAGCGACGAGAATTTATCCGCTACACCGGAGTTGGTTTAGGAACAACCCTTGGCTTAGGCATTGTCTCCCGCCAGCAAGCCAGCCAAGCCCAGACCAGCAGTGGCGTGACCATTCAATATTTGGGGCATACCTGCTTCTTGTTTACAGGTGGCGGACGGCGGATTTTGGTAAATCCATTTCGCCCGATTGGCTGCACAGCCGGGTATCGTTCCCCAACCGTGGCAACAGATCTCGTCCTGATCAGCAGTCGTTTGCTCGATGAAGGCGCACCTCAAGATATTCCGGGCAATCCTCGGTTATTATCTGAACCCGGAATTTATGAGTTTTCCGGTGGGATGCAGGTGCAGGGCATTCGCACCAACCATGACGATATCGGTGGCAGACGATTTGGCACTAACGTCGTCTGGCGTTGGAATCAAGGTGGGCTAAATATTCTCCATATGGGCGGAGCTGCTGCGCCAATTACGGTAGAAGAACGCATTTTGATGGGCAATCCAGATGTGGTGCTGTTGCCCGTTGGGGGTGGTCCGAAGGCATTTACGCCAGAAGAAGCCCAAGCCGCTGTGCGATCGCTTTCTCCTAAAATCATTGTTCCCACCCAATATCGCACCCAGGCAGCCGATGCAGCCACCTGCGATATTCTGCCCGTCGATAATTTCCTCACCTTGATGGACGGAACACCTGTTAACCCGGTGGGCGATTCAATTACCCTGAGACCCGCCGATCTGCCAGACAATGGCTCTAGAATTGATGTCTTTAGCTATCGGTTTTAACCTGAGGGATAACCACCATGCAAACCGAATATTCCCAACGCCGTGAACGGCTGATGGCAAAGATCGGCAAGGGAACTGCCGTCTTTCGGAGTGCGCCGATGGCAGTCATGCATAATGACGTGGAATATAATTTTCGACAAGATAGCGACTTTTTCTATGTGACAGGGTTTAATGAGGCGGAGGCAGTTGCCGTACTGGCTCCCCACCATGCCGAACACAAGTTTGTCTTATTTGTCCAACCCAAAGATTTGGAAAGGGAAACCTGGACGGGCTATCGGCTGGGGGTAAACGCCGCAAAGGAGCAGCTGGGTGCGGATATGGTTTATCCGATTCAGGAATTGGATGAGAAACTGCCGCAGTATTTAGAAAAAGCCGATCGGATTTATTATCGCATGGGGCGCGATCGCGCTTTTAACGATAAGATTTTGCACCATTGGCAACGGCTGCTCGCCGTCTATCCTAAAAAAGGAACGGGACCGATCGCCCTGGAAGATTTAGGTCATCTGCTGCATCCCCTGCGTCAAATCAAAAGTGCAGTAGAGCTAGAGAAAATGCGTCATGCCGCAGACATTGCCGTTGACGCCCACATACGAGCGCGAGAATTTGCTCGTCCGGGCTGCTACGAATATGAAGTGCAGGCAGAGATCGAACATACCTTTCGCTTACGTGGTGCCATGGGACCTGCCTATCCATCTATTGTGGCATCGGGTGCCAATGCCTGTGTGTTGCACTACACCGAAAACACACGCCAAATTCAAGCCAGTGATTTGTTGTTAATCGATGCTGGCTGTGCCTATGACTATTACAATTCCGACATTACCCGCACATTCCCGGTCAGTGGCAAATTTACTGCCGAACAAAAAGTTCTCTACGAGATTGTGTTGCAAGCCCAGTTAGCGGCGATCGCCCAGGTGCAGCCGGGAAATCCTTACCAACACATTCACGACACAGCCGTTCGAGTGATTGTTGAAGGCTTGATGGATCTAAAATTGCTGCACGGTGATATCGAAGAAATTATCAAAGAAGAAAAATATAAACCCTTCTATATGCACCGCACAGGCCATTGGCTGGGGTTGGATGTGCATGATGTTGGCGTCTATCAACATGGTGAAACGCCCCATACTTTAGAACCGGGACAGGTCACCACGGTTGAACCAGGCATTTATATTTCGCCTTACATCAAACCCGTAGAAGGGCAACCCAACGTCGATCCCCGCTGGCATGGTATCGGCATTCGCATTGAGGATGATGTCCTGGTTACAGCAACCGGACATGACGTGTTAACCGCAGGGGTGCCCAAGGACGTCGATTAATTCATGTAATGATTTTTTGTGGAGCGGGCGACGCCCGCTCCACAAAAAATCATTACAGTTCCAAGACTACCCACGTTTCAATAGTGGAATGGGAAGAAAAAGATGTTGATTCAACAATTGCGAGAGTTAGAAAAAGATGGCATTGTAATCGAATGTCTATTCACAAGTACCACCGAGCGTAAAGTACTTTGAATTAGATAGATTACGTGTTGTGTGAGAGCCACGCCCCGCGTGGCTCTCACACAACAATATATACTTCATACAGTCAATGTAGTAATTCATGAAAACCGCATCTATTCTGAATGATTTGCCGCAGACCCTTTATCCGTTATTGTTCAAGTCTGAATATGCTGCTCGACCCAACAACGGTCAAAAATTGTTTCATAAATGCGATTACTGATTCTGAGATATCCCTGCTGTTTGACTACTATCCCTGACAAGAGCAATTCCCCTTCTTCAGAACTACCAGTGGCGATAACTCCTTGCTGCTGCAAGACTTGTCGGTAAAGTTCTAGTAGCTGTGCAGATTGTTTACTTCTGAGAAGGCGATCGCGAATTGTTCTCAAATGTTCTGGCTGATCCTGAGATTCCCAATTGTCAATCACATTCGTTTGCACCAGATTCTGAATCCATTCAGCTTCACGATTGATGGGAATGGGCAAGGAAGTGTTGCGGATGAGCTTGCAAAGCTTTTGGGTGAGAAAAGGCTGACCATTCGTCCAAGCCAATAGTTCTTTCAATACCGTCTGTGGACTGCTCACTTTTTCTGCTAAACCTCGCAGTAACGGTTGAGCTTCATGCTCCTTAAAACCTTCTAGCTGAATGGATTGACCAATATTAAAAGGGGTGACCTGGATATCAACGGTTAAATCTGAAGGGGTAGCGACGCCAAAGAGAGCAAATGTCAGACGCTGATATGCTGGATTAAGACTACGTTGGTTGTAACAAAAACGAATCAGATTGAAAAAATCATTAACTGGGAAATTTAAACCCAGGATGCTATCAATTTCATCAATAAAAATGACCAATTGTTTTGAAGCAGCACCCTCTTCTACACCCACTTCAGCCAGGAGAACTGATTCAATAAATTCACTCAATCGCTGTGCCGGAGACAGATCGTCTCGCTCTTGCCACCAAGCCTTAAGAGTAACCTTGCCTCGTAAATCAAACCGTCGCCCTAACTCAAAGGCAATTCCCTTATACCATTGGTCAGGAGTGACGGTTTCACTGCCAATCCGGGTCATATCAATCGGGGCACAGCACACCCCCTCCTGCTGGAGGTGATTGATCATACGCACCATCAAGCTAGATTTACCCATCTGTCGGGGATTGAGGACGTAGCAAAACTCTCCGCGTTTCAATGCTTTATAGAAGTAGCGATCAGCGGAGCGCACCACATAGGTAGGAGCATCCATCGGCAAACTGCCACCAACTTGATAGTCAAAGTTAGTAGCTTGTTCGGCACTTCTGAGCAAATCGTTTTCAAAAACTAATTTAGCTTGAGTGGCTTTGAGAATCTCTAAAGTCTGGGATAACTCTTGAGTGCGCTCTTCTACACGTTGTTCCAAAGTGCGGCTGTAATCTGCCAATTCATTTTTTGCTTGCTGTAGGGCAGTATTATTGAGCGCCAGCTCTTGGGTAAAATGGATTCGCTCAGCTTCCGATCGCTTGCGTTGGGTAATGTCGGCAAAAGCAGCGATCGCATAAACAATCTGCCCCTTTTCGTCAAAAACGGGGGTAGCAGAAACTTCCAAGGGAATACTCTTGTCAGCTTGATGAATCTCTATATCATCTTTGATTGTCTGCTCACCATTTAAGGCTTTCACAATGGGCTGTTGTTCGGTGGGGTATAACTGATCTGTTCCTGCTAGATAGGCTTGATAGGTCTCAGATAGCTGATTGCTGGCGACTTCCGTGACAATGCCTTTGCCAAGGATCTGTTGAGCCATCTGGTTTGCGTAGTATGGTCTGCCATTGGGATCGATCACAAATACACCCACTGGCATAGCTTCTAGAAATTGAGTCAGTCTTCTTTCGTTTTCACGCAATGCAACATACAGTTGAGCATTTTGTAGAGAAATTGCAGCTTGAGAAGATAGAAGTTTTAGGACTTCTAGGCGATCGGATGTGAAGGCACTGGTCGTCAGATTGTTTTCTAGATATAAAACACCGCTAAGCTTGCCTTGGTTGAGTAAAGGTGTGCAAAGAACAGATTTGGGTTGGGTGGCAACAACGTATGGATCACGAATGAATTGTCCCTCATGGGTAGCATCATTTAAAACTAAGCTTTCCTGAGTACGGGTGACATAATTGAGGATAGAAACTGACAGAAGGGGAATCTGGCGATCGCCATCAATAAAATCAAAGGGAATCGATTGCAAGATATGAATATCATCAGAATCTACTTTCCCTTCAGCTTCAATCACCCAATTATCTTCATAATTTAAAATAAGAAAACCTTTTTGTGCCCCCGCATTTTCAATCACAGCTTTCATCAAATTTTTCAGTAGTGTTTCTAGCTTAATTTCACTAGAAATTGCTTGAGATGCTTTAAGAACAGTACTCAGATCGAGAATTTTTCCGTCAGACTCTGTGGAGATAGTCGTACTCAAGCTTTTAAATTGACCTTGGTTTTTTACGTCTAAGAAGTACTGTGGATATTCTGCTTCCAACTGCTTGACTTTGGCTTTTGCTCCCCAGCGGGTGTAATAATGACGGGCATTCTTCATGTAGAACTTGCCAATCTCTTCTCTACCCAGGGAAAGATAGAATTCTGCTGCCCTTTCATATGCTAAGGCTTCTTCATGTGAATATCTCTGATTCCCGGCTCCTCGAATGGCTCTTTCATACAGCTCTGTGGCTTCCCAATATTGTCCTAGAACCCTTGATTTCTCAGCCTCTACTAGTTGGTATTTATGTTGAAAATTTTCTGGGCAGTAATAAGCCCACATTTTGAGTGTTTCCTGATTAGATGAGACTTGATCTAGAGCTTTTTTGCGCTGTTGGGCTTCAGAAGAATAACAACTGGCAAGCAGGGTAAGAGAATAGTAAAAGTTATGTTGCACAGCAACCAAATAAGCGGCTGAACTTGCAGCGTACTTGTCTGCTTCAACCGCACTACGTTCTGCCTGATCATAGTCTTTGAAGAAATAGCATGAAATGGTTTTGGCTAAATAAGCACTAAACAATAACCACGCTGCTTGCTCTTGAGTCCATTGGTCGAGCGTATTCTTTTCTTCTTCTTGAGAATTACCAACAACTAAACAATAGTTATCTTGATACCCATTAAGCAAATTTGCTGCAAGTTTACTTAAGTTTTTCATGTAGTAAACCGCATAAAACTGTTTTAACTTAGTTACTAAATTAATATATTGCTCATATTTTTGATTTACCTCGTCAAGACTAGAGCCAGTAAACAGGGAAAACAAGCAATAGGCTGATGCATTAAAAGAAGCAGTTTCAATATCTCCAGTATCTAATCCAAGGTTAATTGCTGTTTGCAACATTTCTATGATATCGCTGCCATGAATAGGTTCTTTCCAAGGTCGGATAAATCCATTGCTGTAATGCAAAACTAGAGATTTAGATTCTTGACTATTAATTTTTTCTAACAATCTTAGTGATAGTTTGCCAAATTGATATCCAGACTCAATATTTTTCTCGCCACAGAGAAGTGTGCCGAAATAAATATATACACTAGCCGCTTGGGGAGTGTTTCCATGTCTAATACAAAGATTAATTGCTGTTATTATGACCAGAAAGTATAGACGAGGAGTCGCAATAATTGCAGCAGAACTGACACTAAGTAAGATTCTGACTGCTGCAAGCTTATAGGGATCATCCATGTCTGGCAAATTGAATAAATCCTCAATTTTTTTGTCTTTCAAGAGCAATTCTATGGATTTATGCTCTTCCTCAATTCTCTGTTGACTTGGTTCTTTAGGCAGGACTACTCCCAATTGTTTCAGAACCTGTAGTGCAACATCTATAGCTGAGCTGAATTGCGCTCTAGCTATACAAGACAGAATCTTTAGCTCGTATACCTTAACCTTATCGAGGAGTGTTTTAGCTTTTTGCAGGATGATAGTAGATAGCTTCTCAGCTTCCTCAAACTGAGTATTGATGTATTGTACTTCTAGTGTTTCTAAATGGAGAGTTAGTGTTGAGTCATACTGCTCTTCCCAGCTATTGGACGGTAGGAGTTTTAGACCCGTATCTAAATATCTGTAGGCAGGTTCATAAGCGGCTGAACTTTTAGCTTTTCTACCAGCAATCAGATTGAGGTGAGCTAGATTATATTTTTCTGATTGATGGAGGATTAAATCCTTTCCAATATTGAAGTGGTTAACAAGATAAAAGATTTTCTCTTCCAATTTATCTGAATTCATATTTTTTAGTAGGAGTTGACCAATTCTCAGGTGAACTTCCTTTTTTTGGTCCTCTGGAATAAGAGCATAGGCAGCTTGTTGAACTCGGTCATGTAAAAATATGAAGGGTATCGACGATGGTTTTGGGACAAGTGATGGAGATATTTCGGGGGTGGCAGTAATGCCTAACTCTTGCTTCCAAAGTAGGGGAATTTTGTAGTCATGACTCAAAGGTACAATTAAACCTTCTTGAAGCGCTGACCAAAGTTCAGTTGCTGTGGCTGAGAGAGATTGGGTATTGACAACAGAGAGAACCTCTAAATTAAATTGATTCCCAATGCAGGCCGCTAACTTTAAAGCATTCTGCGTCCTTTCATCAAGTTTCATAATCTTGCCGATCATTAATTCGACAACATTATGGCTCATCTCTACCGCTTGAATCTGCTCGATATTCCACTGCCAACAACCCCTTCTGGAGTCAAATAACAAGAGGGCTTCTGTATGTAAGGATTGGAGCAACTGCTTTAGGAAGAAAGGATTACCATCTGTTTTGTTAAAGACTATCTCTGCTAATGGTTTTACTTCTTCTGTTGAAGAGCTAAGAGTATCGGCAATTAATTGGCTGATCTGATCAAGCCCCAAAGTTCCAAGGAAGATTCTACTTACTCTGGTACCAACCTTGTGAATTTGTTCCAAAGCCTGCATTAACGGATGAGTGGGATCGACTTCATTATCTCTATAGGCACCTATCATCAACAAGTATTGGCACTCTCTATCAGTCATTAATAGCTCAATCAATTTTAAGGAAGCTAAATCTGCCCACTGTAAATCGTCGAGAAAAATAACTAGAGGATGCTCTTTTTTAGTGAAAACGCCAATGAATTTTTGGAATACTAAGCTGAATCGATTTTGAGCCTCTGTTGATCCTAAAGGCGGGACGGGTGGCTGTTTACCAATAATCAATTCTACTTCAGGAATCATATCGACGATCACTTGACCGTTGCTACCTAAAGCATCTAACAACTTCTCCTGCCAGATTTGAATTTGTGCTTTGCTCTCTGTCAGAAGCTGTCGCATCAGCCCTTGAAAGGCTTGAATTAGAGAGGCATAAGGAATATTCCGCTTATATTGTTCAAACTTACCAGAAATGAAATTTCCTCGCTGTCGTAGAATTGGCTTATGAACTTCATTGACCAAAACCGATTTGCCAATCCCGGAATAGCCAGCTACGAGGATCGCCTCAGTGCTGCCTTGACTGACTCGCTCAAAGGTAGACAGAAGTTGGGCAACTTCCTCCTTCCGACCATAAAGCTTTTGAGAGATTTGAAACTGAGTGGAAATATCTCGTTGACCAACAAAGAATTCTATAATTTGACCGCTGCTTTGTAATTGATCCCAACAGGCTTCTAGATCAGCATTCAGTCTCAAAACACTTTGATATCGATCCTCGGCTGTTTTTGCCATCAGTTTCATCACAATATCCGAAACTGCCTTGGGAATATTCTTTATCCCTTTTCCCTTATCCCTCCCTATCTCTCTTAAAAGATGAGGGGGTGTAGGTTGTTTAGCAATATGGCAGTGCACTAGTTCTATCGAGTCAGTGGCTTCAAAAGGCAATTGATAGGTCAGTAATTCGTAGAAAGTGGTTCCAAGAGAATAGAAATCAGTTCGATAATCTATCGCTCGGTTCATTCTGCCAGTTTGCTCAGGCGAAATATAGGCTAGGGTTCCTTCCAGGTGATTAGGGCTGAGAATCGTCGGATTTTCCCGTGGTAAAGCCGTGGAAATACCAAAGTCAATAATTTTAAGCTCTCCAGTTTCTGGGTTATAGACGATATTGGATGGGTTAATGTCTTTATGTATAATATTGGCGGTGTGAATAGCGCCCAAATTCTCAGTTATCTTTCTTGCGAGGATGAGAAATTCCTCTAGCGTAAACTTATGCTTTGCCATCCAAATCTTTAGGGATTCTCCACCAAAATCCTCTAAAAACATGACAAGACTATTTTGGTATCTCTGTAAGTCATATGCTTTGATAACACCATCCAGATTTAGGGATCGGATGGTGTCATATTCCTGCTTATAACGAGTAAGTTCTGATGCGGTAGGATAGTCTCCTTTAAGAATTTTAAGAATAGTGGGTCGATTATCCTGGTTTCGGATGGCTCGATAGATCAATGAATTAGTACTTTCATATATCTTATTGACAATGTGATAATCATTAATAGTATTCATATCTATAAGTAAATAGAGAAAACACATCTAATTTTTCTGGCAAGTAGCGATCGCCTGATCATTAAGCGTATTGGCAATTGCACAGAAATGAGTCTTAAGCCTTCCCACTCCTATTCTCTCCCCTCACTCCAAGAGCCTACCTTCGCATCCCTAAAGAGATTTCGTTTAGTCCATAGAAACGAGCGGAATTATTCCACAATATTTTTTGCACTGTTGTTCTAGGTAGTCGCTCCTGAAGCACTCTACCAATATCCAAACCATCTGGTTTGTCTTCGTTAATGCTCCAATGAATATGGGGATAGTCAGAACCAAATAGCAAGTTATCAGAACCGATATACTCAATCATGGTCTCGATGTATGGTTCCGAAGGCTCAAACGTGACATAACACTGGCGACGGAAATATTCTGAAGGCTTCATTTTCACAGTATCCTTGACTTCCCAATAGTGACACTCGTACTCTTCATCTAAACGCCATAGCCAGTATGGTAGCCAACCACAGCCTGCTTCTAGAAATCCTACTTTGAGTTTGGGGTAACGCTCTAACACCCCTCCTTCAATCAATGCCAACATAGCCATCATTTGCTCCATTGGATGAGAACAAGTGCGCAAGGCAAAACGGGTGTTAAACCGTTCCGCTCCAGTGCTTGGCAAGCGACTATGAGTGCCTTCATGAATACCCACGGCTATTCCCAACTCCTCACACTCTTTCCAAAAAGGCTCATAAGCAGGGTCACTTAGTAGTCGCCCTTTAACAGGATTAGGACGCAAACAAACAGCCGTCCAGCCAAATTGGGCTATTCGATGCAATTCCGCAACCATTTCTTCTGGAGCGTGACGGTTGACGATACCTATACCTTGAAGTTTTTGCGGGTCATAGCTACAAAAGTCCTGTAACCAGTTATTGTAGGCACGGGTAAAGGCTCCCGCTACTTGCGGTGCCACAGTATCAATTGATTGGATAGCCAGTCCTAAAGTCGGATAAATAAATGAAACAGCAATTTTCATTTGCCTCATGTTCATGAGGTGAAGCTCATTGGTGAAGCCATTGAGTCTTGCCATTGGATAAGCTTTTATGATCTGCTTAGTCCAGTGAGCGACAGCCTCATTAGAAACTTTGTAATAAATCGGCTCATCCTGAATTTTCATATCAAATGACGGGGCAAAGCTTCTGTACTCAGGTTCTAAGTACTCCTTCCACATATTCAGAGGCTCGAATACATGGGCATCAGCATCAATAATTTGATAGTCAGCAGGCATAAGTTTATTAACTTTACAATTTTGAAGGTGAGAATTTTGAATGGCTGATTTACATCCACACCGGAAATTGATTGAGTTGATGTTCCTGCAACGGCTTTTCCAGCCAACCCATTTTCACAGGTACTTCATACAGTCGTCCTGGACCTAACCGTTTCCACCAATGACGCATTTCTGGAACGACGACTTTGACTACGGGCAATCCGATATCAGGACGAGTCTGATCCAATACCAGCATTTCCATATCGTTCGCTTCAACAATTTGCTGACAAGTCATTACATCTTCTAATAAATCATCACGTTGACATTGCAGATAATCAGCACAAACTTTGGCAGTGATACTTTCATCAGGAGCTAGATAAAATTGATTTTCCAGGGTTACTGTTTTCCACCATTGGATAGGAAGGGCATCTGAGGAGAAAGGATATTGAGTGCTACCATCTGCCTTGGCAAATAAAACGTAAGGAAGACCCTGGTTCATTTCGGTCAACGCTCTGCTGATAGCAATCTTGGGATCAAAATGGGCACCAAACCCAAGGATAATGTCTTCTATTTCTCGATCGATTCTTCGACTGAGCGCAACAAAGGTAGGAATATTCAGATCGCTGGTAATATCTAAAACCCAAAGTTCACGGTGCAAGGTCCGATAGTAGTTTTTTAAGGTTTGGAAATAGGGATCGACGAAACTTTCTAGATTGACTTGGGGTTTCTTGAGGCGGTTATACCACCATAATGCCACGCAGTCTCGCTCGACTAATTCCAGGAAGCCTTGCAGAATGGCTTCCTCTATTGTATTTCCAGCCGCACTCCCGTTGAGATCAGCCCAACAATCCGGATCTGGAAGATTGGGATAGTTGAAGTAGCAGTAGGCGGTTGGTAAAAGCTTAAATTGCTGATGCGTTAACGACCAAATGGGGGTCCACTCAATTTCCTGATCTTCATTAAAAGGTTCCGGAACACGCTGAAACCAGCCAGTACACTCTTGATTCCATTGGTGACGGTGTTCATACTGCTGTTGGCTAAATTTCATACAGGCATTGGGATGAATGGCTCGATCTACCATTTCTTTGTAACTTCCTGTTTGCCGGATTTCATCTCCTTGAAATACATGGGAATATCGCTCGATCGCTTCACAAAAGCCGCTGGCTCTCGCTTGCACATCTGTTCTCCCTTTTCCTGCGCTTCTGCCGCTAATGTTTTGCCGCAAGGCATTAAGGTCATCAAAGATTGTGGCGAAATGATGACTTACTGCATATGTATGAATTAGATTCTGTGGACCTTGCTGACATTTTCTTAGCCCTCGAATAACGCCCGTCAAAGGGCTAATGTGGTGTTGATAGTTCTGCAGGGTTTCTTCCGGAGATACGCAACGATGTCCTCCATCAGCAGTAAATGTCTTTTGGCAATGTTCTAAGATAACAGGATGAGGTTTCCGATTTAAGCCATTAGGGATTAATCCGCAACTTGGACACTGAGGTCGTTTAACCAAATGGTGAGATTGTGTTTCTAAAGTAATCGTATCGTAAGTAACAATTCGCCCTTCCAGGTATGCATTCTCTCCTTGAACAATCCACTTGAAGAGTTCGGTCGCTGCCATATTCAGAGCTGTTTGACAGGTCGTAGGAAGTGTACCGAGCGGAGAAGCCAAAGAGGTTGAGCTATCCTGATGTTTTGCAATAAACTGCTCAACAGGTCTATTATTTTGCAAGCGTTGAGCGAGACATTGCCAGCATCCTGTTTTTCCTGGAACGAAGATAGGACCTACCCAGACAATCGTTCCCATAGGCTTCACTAGCATCCAGGGTCGTGAGAGAGTCAGGGCTTTCTCATTAAAGATTGCCAAACTATCGTTGAGATAGTCATCAGTCACAATAATCTCGATATCGCCCTGCTCAACAACTTGAAGATATAGAGGTTCAAGGATGGTTTTGAATTCAAATATAGGAAGATTAGAACCAAACGATCGAATGGATACGCTGGTGTTTTTTAATCGATGGTAGGTTACCTCCGGATCAATATTAAGATGAGCACAAAAGATGGCAAAGTTAGATGATGAAATATCTTTGCTTTCAACAATGTACCCCTTCTGTTCCATCAGCATCAGTCCATAGTAAACTTCCGCAGCAGATACTTTCTCCTGGAGTAGTTCGACAATTTCATCAATCGTATGACGGCCATCAAGCAAAGGGACTAATAGTTGATAAAGACAACCGCTGAGTAAAACAGAATCTCCTCTTTCAGACTGAAAAACTACATTTTCTGAGTCTAAACTTGCTGAGTGAAAGCAGGATTTTAACTTTGGCTGATTCAGCATCTCATAAAATCAATTTTGTTAGGGTAACTTGATCAAATCTGTTCCAGTTCAGATATTTTATGTTCTTAAGGCTTTCGGAGTTAGTGCGCTAAACACACCACACTAACTCCGAAAAGTTCCTTTGGTAAAGCACTAGTTCAAAAAACTGAATCTTAGCAAGTCGCAGGGATCCATACGACATTTGGTATAATAGGTTCCTCACTCGGATTTTGATGAACCCACTCCGTTAACTGTGCATCAGTTACCTCTGGAGGTCGTTCAGGAAACGGTACATACGCTTTTACTCCAACAGGATTATCACGTGAGATCATATACCCCTCATAGTTTTTGGCTGGCGGTAGTGGTGGCGGTGGAGTACTACTCCCAGAAACTTCCCAAAGCGTATAAGGGTGAGGGTCAATCACTACGTCAAGTTCGTGAGGGCCATCAATGTGATTGACATCCATCAAAATCTTCACAATCGCTTCACGATTAACCAGATTACGATCGCCCTGAAGCCATGCTTTAGCTATAAGTTGGGAAATTAGTTTATTGGCTTGCTTAATGGCACTAATAGGATCTTTACTCGGATCTTCACCACGACTGACACTATCTACACCACGGGAAGTTGACCATTCTTCCAGAAGACTGGGAGTAATTCCACGGGAGTCAGAGCTGCTTAATGCCCGTACAGCATCGCCTAGTAAACCCATAATTCAATGTTCTCCTTGTAATTGAGTAAAAAGAGTTGAACTCGTTCCTTGGCACTGGTGAGGTCTCACCTTGAGCTTGTAATCTCATGAGGGCTACTTCACAAGCGGCCAACTAAATAACTCATAGCTAAACCCTTGCTGCTTGATGTCTTTAAAGTTCATAGCATTGAGCTAATTTCTTCACCTCCTCTTGGCTGAACGATCCAACTGAATCAGTAATTCCACATTGAGCAGACACATACATTGTTTCCTCCTAAGATTAAAAATGCATAAGCTATTGTCGTCAGCATTCTTCAATCTGTGATCAAAGTTTGACACTTTCATTCAACGTTTGAAAATTGGGGGTTGAGGAATGATCCTGACTTGCAAGAATCTGATGACTTGAAAAATATTGTTGATATAACTGACAACTTGGAGTTGCCCTGTTGCCATCCAGCTTAACCAATCCCATACTGCTTAACTTGTAAGCCACGATAGGATCTAACTGCATAGAGTCAGTAGCACTCAAAACAACATTCAGGACACGGGCTAACTCTGGTTGTTCTTGCAAACTCACCCAATGGTGCTGCAAGTGATAGTTATAAATTCTGGTGGCGGTGGCAGTTTCTAAAAGTTGTGTCAGAGTTACGTCCTTACAACTGAGATGATAGAGGGCAATGTGTACCAGTGCGGGATGTCCCCCCACCAAGCTCATCAGTTGACTGGCTTCTTCTCCGTCTGACCAATCAAGTCCGTAGCGTTGAGCTAACTGCTTCACCTCCTTCTGACTAAAGCTGTGTAACTGAATCGGCAATCCCACATTGAACGGCGATTGGTTCAAATCAAGAGGAACATAAATTTCTGTGGAGTGAACCACGATTAGACGGAGCTTTTGCCAAATCGGTAGGGTTTTGGCTTCCTCGTACCATGATCGTAGCAGTGGTAAAAAATCTTTTGCCACTTGAGAATGCTCAAAAATCTGATTCACCTCATCTAATGCCAAAACAAGGGGGGCGGCAATTGACGGTAGTAGATAGTCTTGAAAATAGGACGTGCAACTAATTTTGCTTCCTAGATCTTCATCCCAATACTTGTCTAGTTTTGGTTGTAGCTGGAGTTGTCGAGCAGCGTTGGCACATAGCCAACGCAAAAACTGATTTAAATCGTTCAGAATTGTTTGATCAACTTGCTCCAGATTTAGACTGACGGTGCGGTAGCCCAGACGTCTGGCAGAGTCGAGAACCCTCAGCAAAAGAGAGGTTTTGCCCATTTCTCTGGGTGCTTTAATCCGCACTAAAGCTCCTGGTTTCCTAATTTCTTGATCAATTTGTGCTTTCAGAAAAGCGCGTTCTATGTAAAAAGAGGAACTAAGAGGCACTGCACCACTAGGGTAAAGAGACAATGTGTCCAGGTCGGAATCAAACAACTCAGTGAGTTCAGGATTTTTGACTATTACTTGAGATGAAATCTCAAAATCCAGAGTAGAAATTTCTTTCCAATCTAGCGCCAATCTCCGACTGAGTTCTTCAAACGTCGAGTAATCAACAGGCTTACCTGTCAAAAAGTTACTGACTGTTGCTAAAGCAAATCCTACATCCTCAGCTAACGCTCTTTGACTGGGAAAACCATTTTGTCTGAGAGCTAGTTTTACTTTTTCAATGCAACCCTGTTGGACTCTGAGTGACCTTGACATAGAGACCCTTTCACAAGAAGCACTTTAAAGCTTACAAGATAAAACTCAGAATGCAAGTAGTTGCAAGTCAAAAATAAGTTAATCATGCTCAGACTGAAACTTAGTTAACTAGAGAGTTATGCAGTTTTCAGGCATACCCTGCGATCGCGATCGCCCGCATGAAAAACAAAGCTTCGTGTATCAAAAATGCAACCTGATTTATCTAGAATGCAACCTGATTGATTGAAAGTCCGATCGAGAATACGGAAAAGCCGAACAAAAATTTTACACACACGGACTTCAATACGGAAAACGTGACCTGATTTGGGGTAAATGCAGTAACTTGCATAGGAAATACGATCAGATTTATAAAAATTGCGATCGCATTCTCTATTTGTGAAATTTTATGTACGGAGTTTCCACATCCATTTTTGAAATTGACGTAAATACTTCGGGTCAATCTCGCACAAATACTGAGCTATTTCCTCCTTTATCCGTATTAAAACCAGTTTCAATCGATCTCTACTGAATCCTCTATAAACAATCGTTAAAAATACGAATCTCCTGACAATACTGATGTGGCTATGGTGAAAAGAACCCATCAGGAGAATCTACTATGACCCTTAAAACTCGCGGCTCCGCTGCCATCAACAAAGCTCAACGTCGTCTTGCCAGCCTCAAATCGATCGACGAAAATCTAGATTTAGGATACGGGCTTACTACTGATACATATGCTCAAATGATTGAAACCGTTCGCAGTACTATTGAAGCCCATAACACCCTCGTTTCCAAGATCGACGAGTCTCGCCGCAATGTCATTGCTCTAGAGAAAGAACTAGCAGATCTTAGTGCGCGGATGCTGAGCGGTGTTTCCACAAGATATGGCAGAAACAGCAATGAATATCGTAAAGCAGGTGGTAGCCTTCGCAAAAGCAAGACTGTGGCTTTTCAGTCCATGCCTGCACTAACTTCAGATCTGGCTCAACCACCTGCTCTAGAAATGGTGAGCTCTACCAACGGGACAAGTCAGAGCAAAGCTCAAACTGTATAGAATTCAGTAGCTCACAAACTCATCTCAATTCTTTCCAGAGAGTAGGTCTCAGAGGCATTTTACCCCTTTGAGACCTACTCTTTCGTTATTTGTGTCAGGCTCAGTGTGGCACCGCCATAAAATTTCATCGTTCAAATCGGAGACAGCTCCAACTTCTCGATGACGATACTGGGAACTGTAGCTATGTTCAATTGCTTAAGCCACGGATTTTTTGTTGTGGGTCGCGCTCCGCACGACCCACAACAAAAAATCTAACCATATCCAGGCGTGAAGCGCTGTAATGCCCCTAAGGGGCGATCGCTGTTGATTGAGCAGCAAGTGTGCAATAAAAGTCATCACAAACGCGGTCACAAGTCAGAAACAAGTCAGTCATTCTTAGTTTTAAACTCAGTCAACAATGGAGTTTGATCAATACATCGGGTTCAAATCTGCTATCCATCCTACTAAAGCAGTAAGGAAAACGAATGATGGTTACCAACTCAGGACAAGATCAAACTTACACCGTACAAGCAGGTGACTCTCTCTCGGCGATTGCTCAAACATTCTACGGGGATAGCAATGAATCAGCGTGGCGTAAGATTTATGAAGCAAATCAAACTGTAATTGGATCAGATCCAGCGCAACTGCAAGTAGGTATGGTTCTGGTGATTCCTCCCAAGTACCCAGGTGCCTCCTCTGGAGGCACGTCCAAAGGTGATTTTCAAGCAATGTTAGCGGCGATGGGCGCTTTTGAATCAGGGATCCCAGATGGTAATCCTCAGCAGTATCAGGTAGAAAACTCGCTTGGTTTCATAGGGAAATACCAATTTGGTGAACCCCTGCTGATCGATCTTGGTTATTATCAAGCTGAGATTTTCTATATGAACGGTGCCGATCGCAATCACTGGCAAGGACGATGGACGGGCAAGCGAGGTGTTAATAGCAAAGCAACCTTCCAAAGCTCTCCCGAAGTTCAAGAAGCGGCAATTCGAGAAGCATTTGCACTGAACTTGAGTCGCATTCAGGATGCCCTTGCAGCCCAAGGACAATCGGTTGATAACTATCTCGGTCAGGTTAAAACCTTTGGCGGGAAAACCGTCACGATTAGTCTATCTGGGTTACTCGCAGGCGCACATTTATCTGGTCCTTACGGTGTGGCAAACCTGTTGTTAAAAGGTCTGATTATGGGTGATGAATTTGGTACATCTATTTTGAAGTATATAGATGAGTATGGGGGCTATGATGTTACGCCAGCAGATTTTTCGTAGGCGATCGCTATCGATGGGAGTTGAGTTGAGCCAAACCTGTCCGGGGACAAGCATCTAAACAAGCTGTTGTCGATCGACCGGAGAATGAGGCGATCGATGGGAATAAATCACAAATTAAAAAGTTGCACTCTTTTAATGATTAAAAGTTGTCCTGAGTTAGGCCCTTTAATAAAGAGCGATCGCTTAAAAGTTATTCTCTCGCAAGGAAAGGTCAAAGGATGTAGAGCTTTGCCTTTCTTGAAGAGTGGGGAAAGAATTTGTCAGTCAGTCAGGAATAAAAAGTCATAGCAAAAGCAGGTGCAAATCAGAAACAAGTTGGTCATTCTCAGTCCGGAACTTAGTTAGTAATCGAGTTTGATAAACATAACAGGTTTAAACCTACTATCAATCTTTCTAATGTAAGTCTGAAAGACAGGACGGTAAAAATGAATCTCAAAGGCTTTGTTGGTACAGATGAGAAATACTCACTTGAGGCGATCGCCGAAGATCCCATGTTGATACTGGAAATTCAAGAAGCATTGGTTGCAATTGATTCTCTAAAAGAATCGTCTGAAGAATCTTGGGCAGATCGAGGATTCGACCAAGCAACCACCGATGCGTTACTGTCTTTTCAAACAAATTCTTTACCTGATACGAGTCTGGAAAGACAATATGGTTACTTTGGCACAGAAACCGCAGACGCACTGATCGGAGCACAACCTACCACCAGAAGTTTTACCCCGTTGTCAAGTTCTAAAAGTAATGGAACATCGCAAACGGGCGATATGGCAAGCCGTATCTACAATTACATGGTGAAGAAGGGCTATAAAGTCTTTCTTGAACGCAAACAATACAACATTGTTTACATCGAGGGAATGAATTCCAACTTCACACTCAACAATGATGTGCCAAATGAATTTAATGATCTGCGTTTGGTGCTAGAGGTTCAGGAAGGCAAGCCAGTTATTGTTGGCAAGTGGGAAGGCACCACTGAACCTGGGAAAAAATACACTATCGACCCGCTAAGCTCGAAGGGAGCTGCCCGGATTCAATTTGGACAACAACGTTGTTGGCAGGTGGGAACTCACAAAGAAGGGAAACCATCTGCTCATAAAGCACTCGTCCAGACGGGAGGACCCGTGACAGTCCATCGCGATCGCAATAAGGATTTCAAACGTACTAATGACAATCTAGATACGGGAAACTTTGGCATTAATCAGCATTGGGGATTTGACTTTCCTAAAAATGACATTAAAACAGCCAGTGCAGGTTGTTTAGTGGGGCGAACAACAGCAGGTCACAAGGAATTCATGGAGTTTGTCACGCAAGATAAACGCTATGTAGCAAATAGTAAATACGTGTTTTACACCACGGTCATTGCTGGTGATGATCTGATGAAACCTGAGCATGATGTTGTCAGTGCATAGCTCTTAATAGGTGAAGATTGGCAGCTATTTTGAGACGGTAATAGCCTATAGGTGGTGCGTTAACGCGATCGCTAGCGCACCCTAACAATCCTCTCTCCTACATTTGATAGATTTATAAATGTCTCAAGGTTAATACGTCTTATGCCAGAAATTTATGAATTAGCCGAAAAACTCTTAGAGTTGAACGAAGATGCACTCAAGGCTCAACTTGGAATACGGACTCAACAAATTTCTGAAGATGCAACGTCACGATCCGCTTCTTTGGAAAGTCTTGACGAAGATCTCTCCACGACTGAGAGAGGAATCAGTTTAAGGATTGCTGATATTGAATTTGGCGATCGCCTGTTCGAACAATTAAATGTCAAATCTTATGATTTGATGTGTGGTGATTTTTTGGATGATGCGGATTTAAAAGCGAAAGTTTTAGACGCTTTCAAAAAAGGTTCTGATCAAGCAGCCGCACTTTTAGCCCCAATTTTAGCGAGTCATTTAGGGCTGGCTTCTTCGATTGCCATGATTGTTGCGGTGTTAGTTGTTAAAGCACTGGTTTCAACAACGTCTACAGTTTCCTCTGCGACTTCAGATGCTATTTGCAGCATTTGGAAGACCACATTAGTTGAATAGAAAGATTTGTTCAGTCAGGGAGTGACAACAATGAAACGTAATCTCTATGCACTGTTAGTTGGCATTGATGAATATCCCAACCCTAATCAGCGGCTACAGGGTTGTGTAAATGATATCAACGCGGTTAAGGAGTATTTGGCGCAATGGTCTGCTAGCGACAACTATCAGCTTCATATCCAAACACTTCTTGATCAAAAAGCAACTCGTGAAGGGATCATTCAAGGGTTCCGAACGCATCTATCCCAGGCACATAGTAATGATGTCGTCCTCTTCTATTACAGTGGGCATGGTTCGCAAGAAAACAACATTCCCAAAGCATTTTGGCAGTTTGAGCCAGATCAAAAAAATGAAACGTTATATTGCTACGATAGTGGACTTCCAGGTAAGTGGCATCTGGCAGACAAAGAGCTTGCTAAATTGATTACCGAAGTCGCCCTCAACAAGCCTCACATTTGTGTGATTCTTGATTGTTGCCATTCCGGCTCTGGCACCAAAGATCCGTCTTCGGAGGTTGTAGAGCGGTTGACTCCTGGTGATGAGCGTTCTCGTCCGCTAGAAAGCTACCTCTTCAAGCGGGAGGAGTTAGAACAACTTTGTTCTGACTCTAGTGCCCATCAAAGTGCTACAGGGTACGAGTTTCCTCGAGGGCAGCACATTCTCATGGCAGCGTGTGAGGATCGGGATACGGCTAAGGAAGTGGTGATTGACGGCAAGAAGCGTGGCATCTTTTCCTATTGCTTGTTAGAGACGTTGAAGCAACCTGGTAAACGAACCTATCGAGAACTGTGGCAGCAAACTAAACACAAGGTTTCCCTAGAGCTGGCAAAACTCTCAAGAACTCAATTTCCTCAGCTCGAAGTTACTCCTGCCGAGCAAGGTAATTTACTGTTTTTAGATGGGGCGATCGCAGAGCGAGCATCCTACTTCACTGTCCGCCACGATAAGAGCCTGGGCTGGGTGATTGATGGCGGTGTCGTTCACGGTGTTCAACCGCCTGCCGGAGAGGAAACAACTTTGCTGGCTTTATTTCAGTTCGGCTGTAATGTGCGGGATCTGCAAAATCCTGATCAATCGATTGGCGACGCTAAAGTGACAAAAGTATTGCCTCAATTGAGCCAGTTGGAGATTACCCGTGGCACACTATCTACGGATGGTGTTTACAAGGCGATTGTCATTAGTCTGCCATTACCCGCTTACGGTGTTTACATTGAAGGAGATGCAAAAGGTGTTGTGTTGGCTGAGCAGGCAATTCAGTCCGCGACGATGGGAAATCATGCGTCAATCTACATTCGTCCAGTCCAAGCTCGTGAGACAGCTCAATTGTGGTTGCAGTGCCAGAATGAGGAATATAGAATTCGGTTGAAGGATGACAACCGTTCTTTAGTTGCTCCACTATCAGGATTCACAGCAGATAATGCAAAACAATCGATCGCCCGTCTGGAACATATCGCTCGCTGGTTGACTATCCGTGACCTCTCCAGCCCTCCTGCCAGCCGCATTCAACCTGAAGATATTGAGATAGAATTTTTGTTTGAAGGTGAGAATAGTGCTGTCACAGACAAGAAGATTCGCCGCCAGTATCAGTTGAAAGATGGAGAGTGGCAGCCTCCCAAATGTACAATCAAACTGACGAATAAAAGCCAAAAACCTCTCTACTGCACCATCCTAGACCTGACTGATCGATTTGCGATCGTGGCTCCCTTCTTTGCAGCAGGATATGTCCGACTTGAACCAAGACAATGTGCATGGGCAAGTGATGGAGATTATATTGACTTCTCAATCGAGCCAGAATTACGTCAGTTGGGACTAAGAGAAACGAATGACATATTGAAGGTAATAGTCAGTTCGGTAGAATTTGATGCACAATTGAGCGCTCAAGATGCCCTAGATCAACCTCACTCCTCACACCGAGGGATCTTCAAACAAACGACCCTCAATCGTTTAATGGATCGTGCTCAATCTCGGCTTGCTCAACCCAAGAAAGAGGTAACCTACGACGATTGGTATACCCAACAAATTATCTTTACGACTGCACTCTAAACTATTCACTCAGCAATATTTTACTGTACATCTGAAACTGATTTCGTCAGTTGAATTTTGCTTGGCTTGACCCAACTGACAATTCTCAACGCATCAACAAACATTGCCAATTTAATCCATTCACCGAACTTCTTTTGAAGGAGACGACTTATGAATTTATCGAATCCAGGTGGGAAACGGCATGATTTTACTCAAAATTTTGCCATCATTGTTGGCATTAATGAGTACGAAACTGAAACCCCACTCAAAGCGGCGGTCAATGATGCCAAACGTTTGGCTGTGATGCTGGGTGATGATGAACGGAAGAAGCATCGGGGTGGGGATGAGTGGTATCAAGTTTTACTGTTGACTGACAAAGATGCGACGCATGAAACTCTCACGACGTTAGTAGGCAATTTGAAGGATAATAAAATTAATTTCCCTGGACAAGTTGTCGAATTTAACGGTAAAGAAATCCAGGTATCTCGGAGCGGACCCATCGTTCTCCAGAAGAAGCATCGCTTTTTGTTCTACTTTGCAGGTCATGGTCTTCTTGCAGAAGATTATCAAGAGACTCAGGAAAACAAGCGAGATGGTGTTAGGAAATTACAATTGGTGACCCAGGAGGGAAAACATTTTCCAGCAGCAACCTTGATCGATACCCTGCAAGGACTACCCTGCGAACACAAACTGCTTATGCTAGATTGTTGCTATTCAGGCGCAGCCAGGGAAGCATCGAAACAGGCAGAAATCACTTCTAGAATTGCGAGTTCAAGTGGACAAAAAAGCTACAGGGAAGATTATGACTGCTTGTGGAAACAACCTACTTTTACGTTGATTTCTTCAGGGGGCTATCGACCCGTACCCGATGGTGGGAAATTAATACCTGATCATTCCCCTTTTGCAGAAGCTCTGTTCGAGGCTCTAAAAGGTGGAGATTATGGCCGAGAAGTTGACTCAAATAAAGACGGTATTCTTACGGCTGAGGAGATTTATAACTATATCGTAGGAGATACCCGTGTTAAACAGAAGCAACATCCAGAGATAAACTATCCGGCTCGACAAGAGACGATATCGGGGCAGTACTTTTTTCTAAGTCCTGAGTTTAATCCTGATGATTTGAAGAAGATCGGAAATATTGAGAATCCATACAAGGGTCTATTTGCCTATGAAGAAGAAGATAAGCCTATATTTTGTGGTCGGGATGCGCTGATCCAGAAACTATATCAACATGTCAATCAAGTTCACCAAAAGTTTACTATTGTCAGCGGAGCATCTGGTTCTGGCAAGTCAAGCGTTGTTAAAGCAGGACTGATTCCTTGCTTAAGAGAGAGTGCTGCTTCAACCCAATCGGACAAATCTGATCAGTCCAAACAATGGCATATTCTTGAGGCGATGCGCCCTGGAGAATTTCCATTAACAGAATTGGCAAAGGTTATTCTGCCGCTTTACGACAAGAGTTTGATTGATAGTGAGAATAGTAAACTCAACTCACTCATTCAAGATTTAAAGCAGGCTACACAACAAAATAACAAATTGCTTGAAGTAATCAATACCTGGAGTAAAGAGCAGAATCATCAGAATACTCACGTCCTACTCTTCATTGACCAATTTGAAGAGTTAATTACTCTATCTCAACCGCATGAAAGGGATTTATTTCTGAACTTGCTTGTGCAAACGGTAGAGAAGTCCGAGAATTTGCATGTTGTGCTAACAGTACGCTCGGATTTTGAGATTTATTTCCGTGGTTCTGCAAAAAATAGTAATTCTTCAAGCAATGCTGCTCAGTCCACTATCAGCCAATATTGGAACGCAGCCACACGCTTAGTCGTTGAAGAGATGAATAGCAATCAGTTCAGACAAGTGATCATGATTCCGACCAGACGCTTTCTCGACAAAAAAAGACGTGTTTTGGGATTTGAATCAGAAGCGTTGGTTTCAAAAATGATTGATGACGTTCGGGGAATGCCGGGAGGCTTGGCATTACTGTCATTTACACTAGACGAGCTTTATAAAACGGCTTCTGATAGAGAAGAGCCTAAAGTAATTATGATGGAGGAAGATTATGAGACGTTAGGGGGTGTTTCTGGTGCATTAACGAAGAGAGCAACAGAAGCCTACGATGAATTAGGTCAACTTCTACCCGACGAGAAGCCAGTAGGTAAGACTCCGTTCCCCGGTGCTGTACGCCAAGCAATGATGAAGCATTTGATACTCCGCATGGTTGCAACTCAGGGCGGGAGATTAGCCAAGCGACCGGTGCCAAAATCAGAGTTGCTGTATCCAAATTGGGGTTGCCGCTACAAAGATGCTACAGCCCGTATGCAAGAGGTTATCAAGAAACTAGATGATTACCGCTTGATTGTTTCTAATTCCTCTGAGTATGAGAAGGATGGTAAAACAGTCACAACAGAGTATGTAGAACCTGCTCATGATGCGCTTATTCTATATTGGGATAAACTCAATAAAAAGAATCAGAAACAGGGAAATCAAGTCCAAGAGCAGCCCAAAGAAGAAAAGGGATGGCTTGAAGAGGTGGATTTGGTTCTGCGCGATCGCCTCATCCTTGACACTCAGAAATGGCAGGAGAGAGAAGACTCCAAGCAGAGCGCTTGGTATGCAACGATTTCAAAACTCCCATGCGGTGCAATTGGCTTTGGCATCGAACAACAAATGCGCTTCGCTCGATCGCTAAACCCGAGAGCATTGCTGAGCCGACTGAAGCGATCGCCTGTTTCTCAAACTACTGCCGAACAAGCAAGTGTGCCCCAAAGCACAGGGGAGCATCTCTGGCACAATGACCCGCGATTAGAGCAACTCAGACAACTTCTGTATGTCAAGAACAGCTGGCTGAATAACAACGAAACCGAGTTCGTGCGGCAAAGTATTATCCGGAAAGGAGTATTGAGTGCCGCGTTTTTTGGACTTGGGTTACTTGGAGCAGTAGTAATTTTAGGCTTTTGGGTAAAGGCTTTACATGAAGAGGAAAAAGCTCAGATTAGAACGGTTGAGGCGTTAAGGGAATCCGCAGAAGCAAACTTAAAATCTGGACGGGAATTAGAAGCAGCACTCGATATCTTAGGGGCACAAAAAACACTTGGCTTTATTATCGCTCCATTTCAAGCAGAGAAAGTAGAGTCGCTCAATTCCTCTGTCCGTGGCACGTTTTTCAAGCTTCTATACGGCACTCAAGAACGCAATCGTCTGCAACTCGATCGCGGTAGCCTGTACGAAGTGGTCTTCAATCCCAACCCTGATGTGGATCTACTGGCAACGATTGGGCAAGGTGACACCGTTAGGCTCTGGAACAGTAAAGGTGACGAGCTTGCACCACTGATCACAGAGCAGGAAGATGTTTACAGCGTAGCGTTTAGAAATGATCCTAAAAAGCCTGAAAGTACGCTATTAGCAACAGGTGGGATCGATGGCACAGTTGAGTTTTGGCAGATTCAGAAGGATGGTTCGAGCACGTCCTGTGAGCCGACTGCTTCACCGAATACAAATTCATCAAGCCCAATTAACGGTAGTTCAAACACTTCCTGTTCGATTAAATCCATTAAAACGTCAAACTCTGACACGATCATTGATGATGTAGAGTTTGGTGATAATGGTAAATTATTGGCGATCGTTGAGCAGGATCTCAATCTTGGAGAGAGTCGCGTTAAGTTATGGGAACTGAAAAACGGACAGTACGTATCAAAAGAGATTTCGTCAACGGATCTAGGTAGTGAAAATGTTTACGGCGACATGACGTTTAGTCCTCAAACGTTGAAGGTCAAAAATAATCTAACTGTTTTGGCAACCGTTGGAGAGGAAGATGTAATCAGACTTTGGGATGCTAACTCTGGAAAAAAACTTGACGAAATTAATACGCAACAAGGCAATGTCTACAGCGTTGCGTTTAGTGATGATGGTATTCTGATGACGGGTGGAGCGGACGGTACTGTGAAGCGGTGGGAGATTGGAACTCAAAGTGATACGTTAAGGATTATCCCAAGCGATTCTGAAGAGATTACCGCTGATCAGACAAAGAACATCTACAGTATTGCAGTGCGACAAGATGGTCTACTGGCAATTGTCGGAGATAACGAAGTTGTACAGTTACAGGATGGCAACGGTACAGCTCGCAAACCTATTGAGGCACTGGGAGGTAGCTTATCAGATAGTCAAACTCGCAGCGTGGCGTTCAGCCCTGATGGTAAGCAATTAGCAACGCTTGGAAGTGACAATACGGTCAGGCTTTGGGATAGCTTTGGCAAAAGACTTTTTCGATTTTCCACAAATGATAAGGAAACAGACACTATTGCGTTTAGCCGTGATGGAAAACTACTGGCAACAGCAGGTATATTGGATGGTGAAAGGAATATTACGTTATTCGATCCCTCGTCGGGTGAGTTCATCGGTTATCATGAGGTCTCTACAAAACAAGATATCAAAAGCCTGATATTCTTACCTAGAAACAGAAATGGTGTTGAAGAGGAGCAGCTTGCAGCAATTAATGAGGATGGTTCAGTCTCCCTCCTAACAATTAAAAGAGATGGAGATAAAATCCACTTCACAAACGTTGAGACTTTTGATGCAAAGGAATCTGGCTTACAGCCTTATGGACTTGAGGTTGATACTAAGATTAAGAACTTAGTATTTAGTGCTGATGGACGTTATGCTGTGATTGTCCGAAATACCGCCAATAACGACAATAACGACAATAACGACACAGTCGAGGTAAAGGGAGCTGGCTCACCTATTCCACCGCCCCCAACCGATAGCATTGTTAATAGTGTTGCCATCAGCCCTGACAATCAACAAGTTGCAACTACAGGAGAAGATGGAATTGTGAGACTCTGGGATATCCAGAATCAGCCAGAGTTGGAACCTAACCCAAAAATTGAATTTGATACTCAACAAGGTGGCATTACTAGCCTCACCTTTAACCCCCTCAACAGTAATCAATTAGTGACAGGTGGAGAAGATGGTACAGTCAGATTTTGGGACTTATCCAGGAATCAACCGACGCAAATTCCACTGCTGAACGAAGGTGAACTCAAAGCTGTAGCTACTAGTGCAAATGGCGATCGCTTAGCGACATTGAGTGAAAAAGATGTTCTCAATTTGTGGAACATGGAGGACGGTACATTCAGAGCAAGCTCTTTCTCAGCAGAACAACTCAACCAACGTCAGAACTTGTTAGGAGATGCTGAAACCTTGATGCTGAGTCCGACAGGCGATCATCTCGCAATTATTAGTGCAGCTGGTAATGCCTTACTATGGGATATCGAAAACAATCAGTACACTGGTTTTATTCCCGCAGAACAAGACCCGGTTAAAAGCATTGAATTTGCTCCGGGGGAAGATCGCTTGATCGCCATTCGTCGAACGGATGGGAATGAGGTTAAAGCAGGTAGGATTGAGGTTTGGACACTAAAGGATGAACAGTGGCAACCGAATACAGACCCGAATAGCCTTGGCGATGAGCAAGACATTGTTAGTACGTCATTCAATCAAAGTTCTTTGGACCTGAAAACTTCGGGAACCGTCAGAATTGATCTGGCAACGCTCAGTCAAGATGGAACTGTGAAGCTCTGGGATGCTGAGGGTAAATTAATGCAAACTTTGTTTAAAACTGATCAGGAGAACCCGCATATTATTGCATTCAGCCCAGATGGAAAACGCCTCGCAACAGGTGCAGCAGAAGATGCGGAAACAGCAGGTACTGTCAGAGTATGGGATATCAAAGGCAAGCAGATCCAGCAGTTTGGAGAGTTAGGTGAAGATATCAAGAGCATCATTTTTAGCCAAGATGCAAGACATCTGGCGATCGTTGCTAGCAGACAACTTCCTCAAGAAAATTCCAATACTCCTGTCGAAGAATCGACTGAAGCGCCCATTGAAGAATCGATTGAAGACCTTACTCAAGCAAGTAGTAACAATCAAAAGATGTTTATGGTGTTTGATGTAGATAATAATTTACATGAACCTATCAACCCGCAAAACACTCAACAGGGAGCGATTACAAATGCCATGTTTACTTCTGATGAGCATTTGGCAACTTTGAGTCAAACGGGTCAGTTGAGCCTGTGGCACATGAGCGACCAGAAGCTACGGGAAGAGGTTTGTCAATTGGTCTGGAGCTATATTGATCCTGATATTCAGAAAGATCTGTGTGAAGGAGTAAATGCACCTTTAGTGCAAAGCACTAGTGTCGGTGAGAAGCTATTAATACCGTCCAATTTCAGTGCTGAAAAAATAGCTGGTATTCAGGCGATGGCTTCTGGTGACTTTTCTACCGCTATTCAACATCTGGAAGGTTCTTTAAATAGCAGACCCAACGATCCAGAGGCCCGAATTTATCTAAACAATGCTCAAATTGGTAATCAATCGTTTTACACAATCGCCGTTCCTGTGCCAATTGGTCCAAATGTAGACGCAGCGCAGGAAATTTTGCGAGGTGTAGCACAGGCACAACAAGAAATTAATGAACCGCAAGATAAAAATAGACAGCGAGGCATTAATGGTAAATTGCTGCGTGTCATGATTGCCAATGACAACGATGATCCGGAAATCGCTCAGCAGATTGCCCAATGGCTGGTCGATGATCCGGAAATTGAGGGAGTTGTAGGGCATTACGCCAGTGGCACCACAAAGGCCGCCAACGAAATCTACGAAGAAGGTAAGCTAGTGTCTATCTCGCCTGTCAGCAGCGCCGTAAATTTGTTTGAGTCAGGTAGTCCCTATGCGTTCCGTACTGTGCCTAGTGACCAGATGGCAGCGCAACGGCTAGCAGACTACATGGTGCAGCAAGGAAAGACACAGGCAGTGGTATTTTATAACAGCACCAGCACCTACAGTAATTCGATTGCTCAGGCGTTTGCAGATGCACTCAAAGAGCAAGGAGGCAGTGAGATTAATCGGATTGACCTCTCCCAGTCAGACTTTGATGCTGCACAGGAGATGGAAAAAATAATTAAACAGCACGACGTAACAGATACTACAATCGTTCTGTTCCCCAACTCCGGTGTCCTTCCCAAAGCGATCGAAGTCATGCAGGAGAACTCCACTCAGTCACAGAGTGCATCCCGTCAGCCGTTTTTGATGTTAGGCGGAGACGATGTTTATTCTCCAACAGTCTTAAAAGATGCGAAAGAGGCGGCTATAGGTTTGGTTGTCGCTGTGCCCTGGCATATCAATCGTGAACCCAATGCTCCCTTTGTCCAAAACTCCCGCACTCTTTGGAATGCAGATGTGAACTGGCGATCGGTGACGGCTTATGATGCTGTTATGGCACTGGCAGAGGGGCTGCGCCGCAACCCGACCCGCGAGGGATTAGCAGAGGCTTTACGGGCTAATGACTTTGAGGTTGAAGGTGTAACCAATCCTGTCAAGTTTCAGGCAAACTCAGGCGATCGAGATCAGCCAAGTGACCTGGTTCAGGTCATACGTCCACGCGATGGTAGGTCTCGATCGGGGACAGGATTTGACTTTGAGCCTGTTCCCTAAAGAACTGAACAGATTTAGTTTTGTCTGATCCGATCGCTCTCTCAAATGAGGAGAACTGAAAGGGCGATCGCCACTCCCAATAAACAACCAGAAACAGTGGCGATCGCACCAAAAATATTCCTGATGGAATAACTGTTTTGCTCTGCTTGATGTCAATTAAAAGTTCAAGATCTGCTCCAATTTAGAGAAATTAACGAGGTCATTATGAGTATTCAAGATGATTTGAGAGACGAAGCGATCGCAGTATTTGACGATGAAGATGTTCATACAGATCCTGCTTTTGAAGAAGGTTTGGATGAGCGTGATCTAGATACACGCGGTATTGTTGAGTGGCGAGTGGCAGAAAGCCTGAAGAAACTTCAAAGCCAAGTCAATGATAAAGCACCTAACCGTAGTAAAAAGAGCGACGGAACGATTGGTGATGCTGCCCACGCTAGCAGAAATTCTGATCACAACCCCTGGGTTAAAGATGGGACCAAGGGCGTTGTTACTGCTCTTGATATTACGCATGATCCAGCTAATGGATGTGATGCGGGTCAAATTGCAGAAGCTATTCGTACCAGTAAAGATAGCCGCGTCAAGTACATGATTTGGAACAAAAAGATTGCTAACCATCAAGCATTGGATGGGCAACCTGCATGGGCATGGAGAGTTTACAACGGTAGTAATCCTCATACCAAACATATGCATATTTCGGTCAAGTCAGATAAAGCAAGCTATGACTCAACTACCGATTGGAAGATTTGAGGGTGAACCATTACGTCTCGCCCATCTCATCCTTTCAGTAAAGGGGTGTAAGGGCGATCGCACTTGAATATCGAGGCGATCGCTCCTCCGGTTCCGAGTCCGCAAAGAATGAGAGCGATCGCCCTTGTCAAGCATTAAACTAAAGCTATGCTCATTCCGCAATCACAATAGATAAACAAAGGGCAGAAATTGATGTTTCGACTACTTCAATAGCAGGCTTGACCGGACGAAGTGATGCAGAGCAACTAGCCCTTATCCAACGCAAAAATCGAGTTGTTGTTACTCATGATGATGATTTTCTACACATTGTTAGCATTCGTAATGATTGTTTGCTGATGTAAGGCTGCTTGATCAATCGGTGAAATGGTTGAGCAATTGGTTTTGATGTATGAAGTACTTTTGCCAGAGGAGATGAAAGAACGAGTGCAACTTTTATAGCAGCGATCGCCTCTATACTGTAGATCCCCGGAATTTCAAGGTTTTCGGGGATTTTATCTGTTTCTTTGATTTAACCTCTTTGAATGGCAAGTTGGAGAATGAGGAGTTCAAGATGTTTTTTTGGCAGCAAATTAACCCTGTCTATTTCAACCGTTTTAACAGTTGGTATGTTATATCAAGTAGGGTTAAATAACCACAATATACGCACAGAGTAAAATAGCAAAATGCCTACTAAATAAGCATTGTGCAGATATAGATGTTATGTGCATTTAAGACGACATGATATTACTTAAAAATTGAAGTCAGAGATGCATCTAAAGACGCAAATATTACTTTCAAATTCGCATGAGAGATCAAATCGGGAGCTGCACATCGCGTGGCTGAAATCTATTCCTCAAATTCACGTTAGTCAAAGTCATAACGAAAATCAGTACAAGTCAGAAATAAATTAGTCGTTCTTAGGCTTGAACTCAGTTAGCTATGAGGTTTGATAAATATATCAGGTTTAGACCTAAACCTAATCCTGACTAATAAACAGTTCAGCCTCCAAAACTACTCAATTATGAAACTTACCTTTTGCAGGAACTTTGTAAGAGCGCCTGCTCCTACCCAACTCACCAATCAATCTAAGGTTCACCTCATTTATCGAGGTCACAGAACCCACTTCACGCCACGTTCTATGGTAGTTACTAAAACGGTTGAAGTAGGTGTGCCAACGGTAAGCCTAACGGACAAAGGCAATATTGACGAACGTCAGATTTAAGCAGGCAACCCCTACCAAAAACCTTGGGCAATTAATTGGTGCTATCAAATTTGGGCGGAGAGTTAGATGCAAAGTATCGTAACTACTCCGAAACCAAACACTACTACGCAACCCGATTTAACTCCACAATCTGATGTTGCGCTATCAAATACCATTATTAACTCACTGGCGATCGCCCTTCCCTTAATTGCAATTTGCGCAATTGTAGGTTATCGAAAGTATCGAGCTAGAGTTATGCAGTGGCGCATTCGACATCTAAACCACCTGTGGCACCTAGATTGCAACGAGAAGCTGTCTTAGGGGCGATCGCGACCTGCTGCCTAGATTCTTCGACGGCTTGAAGAAGTCAAAGATCTCACCCAAATCTACAAAGACTATATCGAAGCTCATGAGGCGTTTGTTATGATTTCTCTTCTAATTGCAACTGCTACTGCACTTTTATATGCAGTAGGCGGTATGTTTATGAAGTTATCGAACGGCTATATCAGTCCACTACCTAGCATTCTTTCTTACGTGCTATTTGCTCTTGGTGTTCATCTACAGATTTACCTGTTAACCCGCAATTCTAGTTTGGGTACGACTGGAATTCTAGTTTTGGGGCTTGATGCACTTTGTACCGTACTATTGGGAGCCTTTCTGTTTAAAGAAGCATATAACAGTATGAAAATGGCTGGCATTACTTTAGTTGTAATGGGCGCTATCTTTCTGCAAGCTGAAGGTAGATAGAGCAATCTAGCTCAAAACTTTTGTTAACCCGCTGAACTTACAAACTCACTCACTGCATTAGTTGAAACCACGGGTCTATATCAAATTGAGGTACATGATGAGTGCTTTAGGTAAGTTCTAAAACTAGATTGACTTTAACTAAGTCAAACCTACGCTACAACTCACCACTGTTCAAATTTTGGAGTGTTAATTATGTCAGTCGAAATTTTTGTAGATGCTAATTTCTCTGGAGCCACATCAGGGGTTCTAGCTCAAGGCTATTCTTATATTGGAGATTTTTGGAACGACCAAATCTCCTCGATTAAAGTTTACTCTGGTAGTTGGGAATTTTTTGAGCATGCAAACTTTCAAGGAAGAAGTTTTCGGCTGACACCTGGTGAATATGCTTGGGTCACCAATGAATGGAATGATTTAATCTCATCCTTTAAACCAGTTGAAGAAGGTACTTCATCTAGTTCGTCAGGCGGTAGCTTGGCACAAGAGATCCTGGATGCTCATAACTCGTACCGATCGCAAGTAGGAGTTCCACCCTTACAATGGTCAGACAGTTTGGCAGCAAGCGCCCAACAGTGGGCAAATCAACTAGCGGCAACAGGAACATTTGAACATAGTAGTGCTGGAGAAAACCTGGCACAAGGCAGTAGCGGAGCTTTTTCTATCACTAATCTAGTCAATATGTGGGGTAGTGAAAAGCAGTACTTCGTCTACGGCATTTTTCCCGAAGTCTCTAATAGTGGTAGCTGGAGTGATGTCGGTCACTATACTCAAATGATTTGGAGAAATACCACAGAAGTTGGTTGCGGTTTGGCAAGTGGCAATGGCAATGATATCCTCGTTTGTCACTACAATCCGCCTGGAAATGTCATCGGACAAAACGTTTTTTAATAGCGCACTACCTAATTGTTTAGGAAGCATTCCAGTTTTGCATTTATAGTGCGGACATCTTTCCCTCAGGCAAGACATCCGCACTATAGAAAACAAGAAATTTACATCATTAGAATGCTTCTATATCATGGATGTTCTAATCCTTATGAAGTTAACGGTGTAACCCGCTTTCTTTTTGCTGAATTTTACTCATTACTAACTCTCTTACTGGGTTGGTGGGGACTTCCTTGGGGCCCGATTCGTACAGTTCAAGCTCTATTTGTGAATTTGACCGGAGGTAGAGAGGGTAGAAGATAAAAACTATTACTCTGACTACGTAAAATCCATGATTCACATTCCTGGGTTGAGGTGGGGGCTGATATTAGGATTTTTTTGGTGGGGACTCGCTTGTATGCGACATTTCACCTTAGGTTGATCTGCATGGCAACAGACTTCTTCTATCGAGACAAACTGTTAACTTGAATAGATTTTAGTTTAGTCATACTATAAACTTTTAGATTATTGAATATTTCAATTTTCCTATCTGCCTCGTGTCACATTTTAAGTCAATGCTAATTGAGGAGTAATTTTCAATGAGTAACACACTATATGACAAGCTTGGTGGTGCTGCAGCTGTTGATCTGGCTGTAGAAAAGTTTTATGAAAAGGTGTTGGCAGATGAGCGGGTTCAGCACTTTTTCGCTCACACGGATATGCAGAAACAGAAGCGACATCAAAAGGACTTTATGACCTACGCGTTCGGAGGTGCTGACCACTGGGATGGTCGTCCTATGAGAGATGCGCATCACGAATTAGTATCTAAAATGGGCTTGACTGACAGTCACTTCGATGCGATCGCTGAGGATTTAATTGCTACCCTGGTTGAGTTGGAAGTTCCTCAAGACTTGATTGACGAAGTAGTACACATTGTAGGTTCTGCCAGTCATCGCAATGATGTCTTAAATCGTTAACGCAGGCTTGCTTAATGGCGGGATGAATTTGAACGTAAAACTTTTGGTTTGATGTTCAGATTCATTTCCACAACCAGCAATGTCCAGAATGCTGGCAGGTAGATTTGAACGAGTAGTGAGATAGCGATCCTAGTTGATGCGTGACCCTGATCAGTGTGAAAGCGCCCACCCGAAGGTGGGCGCTTTCACACTGATTTAGGAGTGCTATAGGGAGCTATTGAAGACTGATGATATTGATTTTGATCAGGTGGATGGTCTATAGCAATCCCAAATGGGTTGTAAGAGGCGCACCCCTTCGGGGTGCGCCTCTTACAACCCGCCTATTTTACAACTGATTTAGGACTGCTATAACAATAGAGTATTAGTAGCAAATTTTCGATAAAAGGCAGGGGTTGAAAGTCCGTCTGTTAGTATCAAGTGAATTGACGGCACAGGAAATAGCATGGAAAAGCTGACAGAGTTACCAAAAGATTTACCAATCCCAACAGATGATGGTGCTTGCGATCATTTGGCAGGCAAGTTTTTACCATCAATCCCGTTATCTTCAACTCAAGGTAGATCTATAGATTTATCAGCGATCGCAAGTTGTGTTGTCGTCTATTGCTACCCGATGACAAAGCAACCCGATATTCCCGTCCCCGATGGATGGGACGCTATCCCCGGTGCACGGGGATGTACCCTACAATCATGCGCTTTCCGAGATCATTATCAGGAACTACAAGAAGCCTCTCGGCTACTTAAGCCAATTTTGAGAGGCGCACCCCGACGGGGTGCGCCTCTACAAAATCCATTTGGGATTGCCATATAGCAATTGAGTAGATGGTTCGGACAGTGGAGGTGTGCGGGCTACGCCCCCAGCCAGGGATTCCACCCCTGTACCCCGTTCAACCAGCCTCTCGGCTGCTATACCAACTACTATGAAGCTACAACGTTGTAAGAGAGGGTGACGGGGCAACACCCCCTTCACCCTCTCTTTTAGTTCGGCACAGTTTTATATAAAAACAATATTATATGGCTTCAGTTATCGGTGTAGGCATGCTGAAAGATTATTGATTGGTGTCTGATTCACTGACAGTCTGAGACTTCCTGGAACTGACCAATAAACCATATTTAGGTGCAAAAATCATCGTAGCTAGAAACAATAGGGTTTGTAGCACAACAATACAGCCCCCAGTTGAGCCATCAATGTGATAGCTAATATAAGTCCCCATAACGCTGGAAAATACGCCGGACGCCATTGCAATCAAGAGCATGTGATCAAAGCGATCGCTCAATAAATAAGCAGTTGCACCTGGAGTAACCAACATTGCTACCACTAAAATAATGCCTACTGTCTGAAGTCCAGCCACAGCCGCGAGCGATAGTAGAGACAGCAGAACATAGTAGAGAAAAGTAATGTTTAGACCAATCGACCGGGCATGAGTCGAGTCAAAGCAAAACAGAATCAAGTCCTTTTGTAAAATTGTTAAGGTCACTAAAGTGATGACACTAATGATGACTGTTTGAATAATATCTGCATCTGAAATTCCTAAGATATTACCAAACAAGATATGAGTCAGATCAACTGAGCTTTTAATTTTCGATACTAATACTAATCCCAGTGCAAACAATCCAGTAAATACTAAGCCAATCACCGTATCTTCTTTAATCCGCGTTTTTGATTTAATAAATCCGATCGCTATTACAGAACCGACTCCGAACACAAATGCACCAATTGCAAACGGAATATTCAACACATAAGCGATCACCACCCCCGGCATAACGGCATGGGAAACAGCATCACCCATCAATGCCCAACCTTTCAAAGTCATGTAGCAGGACAGAGCAGAACAAACAACCCCCACCAACGCACTGACCAAAATTGCTTTGATCATAAATTCATGCTGTAATGGCGCAGCAAACCATTGAATTAAATCCATTAACACTTCTCCGGATTGATTTGATGAACTTGACGCTTAGCAGACGAGAAATCGCCGACCGATCCACCAAAAGTACGCGATAAATTTTCTTCGGTAAACACTTCGGAGGTTGTGCCATAAGCCAAAATGCTGCGATTAATCAAAACAACCTGATCGCAAAATGTCGTAATTGACGCTAAATCGTGGGTTGAGATCAGAATCGTGTGTCCTGTTTGACTAAGCTCCACCAACAGATTAATCATCATTTTCTCAGTTTTGATATCGACCCCAGCAAAGGGTTCATCTAAAAGCAAGACTGTGCCCTGTTGTGCCAATGCTCGCGCAAAAAAGGTACGTTTTTTCTGCCCACCGGATAGCTCACCGATCTGGCGATCGCGCATCTGCCACATTTCTACCCGTTCTAAACTGTCTCTCACAGCTTTTTTATCGCCTGAACTCGGCACTCGCAGTAGATTCATATAGCCATAGCGCCCCATCATGACGACATCGTAGACACTAACCGGAAAATTCCAGTCCACGTCCTCAGATTGGGGTATATAAGCCACCAGGCTACTTTTTTGCACCCGACGGATGGGTAATCCATTAATCAAGACGTGCCCACTGACGGGCTTAACAAATCCCATGATGGCTTTGAACAAGGTCGATTTTCCTGCCCCATTCATCCCCACCAATCCACAAATCGTCCCAGGTTTCAGCTGGAGCGAGGCCTGGTGTAATGCCACTTTGCCATGATAGGCAACGGTTACATTTTCGATGTCAATGCTGATTGAATCCATGCTCTACTCTCCTTTACTGATCCTGCAAGCCTTTGATTAAAGTGTTGACGTTATATTCTAGTAGTTTGAGATAGGTGGCTGCAGGACCATCGGCAGACGACAAAGAATCGACATAAAACACACCGGCAAATTTTGCGCCTGTTTCTCGGGCAACCTGAAGCTGTACGTCATTGCTGACCGTACTTTCGCAAAATACAGCAGGAATCTGATTTGCTTTGACAGTATTAATGACGTGCTCTACTTGCCTGGGTGTAGATTGCTGTTCGGCATTGACTGGCCAGAGGTAAACTTCTTTTAAGCCATAGTCGCGGGCAATGTAAGAGAAGGCACCTTCACAACTGACGATGTAGCGTTTATCCGCCGGAATTGCCGCGATCGCTTGCTTCAGTTTTTCATCAATTGCCCGAATTTGTGCGCTGTAAGTCTTGGCATTGGCGTCATAGGTTGTGGCGTTGGCTGGGTCGAGGTTGCCTAGCACCTGGCGAATATTTTCAACATAAATCAAGGCATTTTTAGGCGACATCCAGGCATGGGGATTAGGTTTACCCTGGTAGGCATCTTCGGTAATATTGACAGGCTGAAGTCCATCACTCAAAGTGACATGAGGAACATCAGGTAGACTGTTATAAAAGCGATCTGCCCAGCGCTCCAGGTTCAAGCCATTTTCCAGAATCAGGTCAGCGTTTTGCCCCCGTTCCAGGTCACTGGGTGTGACTTGATATCCATGAATTTCAGTACCTGGTTTGGTGATAGATTCAACGATCGCCTTGTCTCCCGCGACATTTCGCACCATGTCAGCCAGAACGGTAAACGTGGTGAGAATCACTTTTTTGTCTTCTCGGGCAGGAGTAGTGACAGTGGCAGAGCTAGACGCTTCACGCTGCTGAGTTGGAGGTGTGGGTGTACATCCACCGAGCCAAACACCGACGAGTAGACCGATCAGCCCGATTGAATGAAACCTAACGACTCGAAAATGCTGGCTCCAGAACGGTTGGGACTTCATAGCGGATTTTCATAATCCTTTCATTTTCTAAAACCTAACACGAATTGAGGGAAAATGAAAGAATTATGAAAGGTAAGAATTCGTAGGAGTGCCGTATCATCCGATGGGAGTAGACAGCCAAAGTTAGACGGTGACGTGACAAAAGCTGCTAGCAACGACCAAGATGGAACGCTATACAGATCAAGCCCTCGGAGGAGATTTACCACCAAGGACTTAAACTGATTTATTTGCGATCGCTGTTGGCACCCGGTTGCATACCCTATTGGTAATCCGTGGATGCTGCCAGAGTTCGCCATTGAGCGATCTCTTGCTCGACGTACGCATTTTTCTCAGCGATCGCTTTCAGTGTATCTGTTCCAAGAGGCAATCGCAGGGGTGGTTCGCTGGCATTGACAACCTGAAGGATGGCTTGAGCGAGTTTGGTCGGATCTCCGGGCTGTTGATAGTTTCGTTCAGTTGCCATATCACTTGTTTTGCCAACGGTTTGGGCATAATCAGGCACCTGCAAAGCACTGCGATGTAACGAACTGCTATCCAAAAAATTGGTACGGAAAAATCCTGGTTCAATCACAGTTGCATGAATTCCTAAGGGCATTAATTCGTAATATAGGGCTTCGGTAATGCCTTCAACTGCAAACTTGGTCGAACCATAAATTCCCCAACCCGGATAGGAACGATAGCCTCCAATCGATGAAATATTAATGATGTGTCCAGAGTGCTGCTGACGCATACTGGGTAGCACAGCACGGGTCACGTTCAGCAAGCCAAAGACGTTGGTGCGATAAACACTCTCCACTTCTTCGGCACTGCACTCTTCGATCGCTCCTAACAAGCCAAATCCAGCATTGTTGATCAGGACATCAATCTGTCCAAATTTGTCTAGTGCCGTGGCGATCGCTGTTTTGACCTGGGCTTCATCGGTTACGTCCATGCTGAGGGTCAAACTATCTGTATTTGACTCAAACTGTTGCAAATCGCTCTGACGGCGGGCGGTCGCAATTAATCGATCCCCTGCTGCCAAAACGGCTTTTGCAATTTCAGCACCAAAGCCGCGTGAAGCACCTGTAATCAGCCATGTTTTTTGAGGCATCGTTGGTTTCCCTACAAGGTAATAAATAACAGGTTTGCTGCCCAGCCTTCAGCGCCAACCCTTTATTCTCAAAATGGTTGCCGTGTTTGGCTAATTGCCGTGTGCCCATCACTGTTTAATCGGCATAGGTGCATCATAGGCTTGAAACAGCTGGCAATGAATACATAAACCTCGCGGATTATTGCCTAATTCTCTCAACTAAGAGGTTGAGCAAGGAAAAGAGTCACCAGAATGAGCGCATATCGCGCTTCGCGCTCGGCTAGAAGCAGATGATGTTTCGAAAGCTGCAAAGCATGGCTTTCAAAACATCATCTGTACTCCCCTCGACCATCTATTACAGCGATTTTCAATCGCTTAAAACCAGGTTATTTTTGTGAGAGCCTCGCGGGGCGCGGCTCTCACAAAAATAACTATGGCTTACTCAAGCACAAAGCGCTGTAAATATCGTGCTACCCGCTCGGCACTGGCATTGTGATGCTTGCAAACCAGGACGGACTATAGCCTTGCCACAGATCATCTGCCCTCAGCCATTATTTTTTAAATGGGTATAAATCTTGCTTTAGATAGATGTAATTGGGTTAGATTGTTGTAACTCTGGTTTAGGAGTTTATAAATTTGAACGTATCGTCAAATGTCACACATTTTGCTGGTTGATGATGAAATGGCTTTACGTGAAAGCCTCACTTACACCTTGCAACGAGAAGGCTACACTGTCTCAACCGCAGAAGATGGGCAAACTGCCATCAAGCAGTTTCATAAACATGTACCCGATATTATTTTGCTTGATTTAATGCTGCCAGAAGTCGATGGCATGGAAGTATGCTGGCGAATTCGAGCATTTTCTGATGTGCCGATTGTCATGCTAACGGCAAAAGATCAGGAAATGGATAAAGTCCGCGGACTGGAAGCGGGTGCAGATGATTACGTGACCAAGCCCTTTAACACGCGGGAGTTGTTGGCACGGATTAAAGTTGCATTACGTCGTCATGGGAAGTAGCGTCTGTCCTGTACAAGCAAATACTATATGCTTTGGCTGTCACAGTTTAGATGGAACTCGATTTATGCCAAGCTATTGATTACCTATCTGCTGTTAACCGCAGCAGCCACCTCGTTCATGGCAGGGTTTATTTTGTGGTCGTTTCATGACTACTTCATGCGATCGCGTCAAACAGATTTAGAGATATCTGCAAATGCCTTAAGTGAAAGTGCAGCAGATGCGCTTGAGGTGAATGATACTCAGCAACTTGAGGTGCTTGTTCGTCGCTTTGGTGCATCTGAAACTGTGACGTTAAGAATCTTTGATCCACACGGCACGTTATTAGCCACCTCTAATCCTGACTTAGATCGTCTGGTGCCCAATTGGCTTGAAGTAGTCGGCATGAAAGAGGCGATACAACAACAAGCAACCCAGGGCGTCACCAAAGGTGTGTTATTGCGCGACGATCGCTTTTATGTTGCCAAACCGATTATTCGAAACGGTCAACTGCTGGGCATTCTTCGCATTTCCATGACGCTGGAACAGTTTCAGCATCAATTTAGAAACGTCATTTCTATCATTGTCATTTCGTTGATGCTAACGATCGCACTTTGTGCTTTTTTGAGCGATCGCCTTGCCCGCAGTTTATCCAACCCAATCAAAATTATGCAGCTCTTTGCCATTCGGCTGGGCAGTGGACATTTTGGTGGACGGCTCCAGCTCCAGCAACACAACGAACTCGATCAACTGGTCACTGAACTCAACCGCATGAGCGAACGGCTTGCCTCACTTGACCAGGAACGCAGAGCCTTTTTAGCCAATGTCTCCCATGAATTGCGGACACCCATCAGTAACGTGCAGGTGACGGTTGAAGCGCTTCGCAGTGGCGCTGCCGCCGATGAAAAATTGCGCGATCGCTTTTTGAAAATCGTTGAAGATGAAATGAATCGATTGGCAAGATTGATTCATGACTTACTCGATTTAGGACGATTGGATGCAGGGGTGACTGCCCTCGAACATGACCCCGTATCCATTCAGCATCTTGTTGACCGTGCCTTAAGAGCTGTAGAACTGCGATTAAGAGGCGCTGACATCAGCGTCCAGCAAGAGGTTGCAGCCATGCAAGTCATGGGTGATTCCGAGCGGTTGCTGCAAGCACTGTTGAATATTTTAGATAATGCCATCAAGCATTCTCGCCCCAGCTCTGTTATTAAAATGATCGGATACTCGTTTGAACAATGCGCCGTCTTACAAATTTGTGATCAGGGGGATGGCATTCGCGAAAGTGACCTGCCTCGAATCTTTGAGCAGTTTTATACTGCCGATGTATCGCGCAAAGGCAGGGGTACAGGATTAGGATTGGCGATCGCAAAACGCATCATTGAAGCCCATCATGGCACCATCATGGTCGAAAGCACTGTGGGCAAGGGGGCAATGTTTACGATTCACCTGCCGCTGGCAGCGCCACTGCTGGCTTCCTCTAAACAGACTAACCGCAGGGAAAAGAGCGTTGAGAACCCGTGATATGTTTCTGTTTCCCTGTGTTCTGACCCCCTGAGACCCCGGAGGTTTTGAAAATCTCCGAGGTCTAACGTCTCCCGTTACCCTATATCCGAATGATGTCTGAACTTTAGTATGGGTGACCCGCGAAGCGGGTCACCCATACTAAGGATCGTGGATTAAATAAGATCGAATATTGAGTCGTTTGGAGGGGCGAACGGCCGTTCGCCCGTACAACACATCACCGGAGTTATTTAATTCCCATTCCTAAAGTTCATAGCGGATTGTGCAGAATTGTCTTACGGGAGATCTGCAACCAGAACGTTAATCCGCTCCGCCACGTCTGCCTTTGCTTCGGGATCAGAATCATACAGAAATACATCGATCACAAACCAGCGACACAAGTTTGGGTCGATCAGCACGAGACGTAAAATTATCTGATTCAAGATTTCTGTGACGAGCTGATCGGGAAGGCGACGGATTTCGTCACGAATGAGCAGCCCTTCTTCCATGTTCTGAGTACTGCCCACTCGGATCACCGCTTTAAAGATCACCTCAATCAAGGTGTCAAAGTTTTCCTTTGGCAAATTCAAGCGCAATAAGACCTAATTTCAAAATCGTTTAATCTACCATTAACCAAAATTAGAAAATTTAGCACCTATCTTTAGGTAGACCTGAACAATTTTTGTCGTTTTCTACGAAGCTCTATCCCTGGTAAGACGCCAATTATCAGTGCTTGGATAGATGATCAACTAGGGCAATCTATCCAGATCGCCTCAAAATTTGTGTAACCACTATTCGTGCCTCAGACCGTTATTTTAGCGTTCCACTCCAGGTAATGGTATGCCAACTGCCCAAGCTTCACCCGCCTCACCCGAATCTAATAGCCTTGACCTGAAACAGCTTCTCAATGTTTTGATGGAAGTCAAGAAAGGTAATTTTTCTATTCGAATGCCAGCGGATCAAACTGGCATTGCCGGAAAAATTGCCGATACGCTCAACGACATCATTGAAAAAAATGAGCAGATGACGACTGAGCTAGAACGCATCAGTACGGTGGTCGGTAAGGAAGGAAAGATCAATGAACGGGCGTCTATTGGGTCGGCACGGGGATCATGGAAAGCCTGTGAGGGTTCGATCAATTCGTTGATTGGCGATCTGGTACAGCCTATGGCAGAAATTACCCGCGTTATTCGGGCGGTCGCCAATGGTAATTTGTCGCAATCGATCGCCACTGAAATTGATGGGCGATCGCTTCAAGGGGAGTTTCTACAGACGGCGCAAATCGTCAACACGATGGTGGGTCAGCTCAGCTCCTTTGCGTCGGAAGTCACACGGGTAGCTCGCGAGGTGGGAACGGAAGGGAAGCTGGGAGTTCAGGCGGAAGTGCGCGGGGTAGCGGGCACCTGGAAAGACTTGACCGATTCTGTGAATTCCATGGCAGGCAACCTGACGGCACAGGTGCGGAATATTGCCGAAGTGACGACAGCGGTGGCGAACGGCGATTTGTCCAAGAAAATCACGGTGGATGTTAAGGGCGAAATTTTAGAGCTGAAAAACACGATCAATACCATGGTGGATCAGCTCAACTCCTTTGCCTCGGAAGTAACGCGGGTCGCACGGGAGGTGGGCACCGAAGGAAAATTGGGGGTGCAGGCACAAGTTCCCGGTGTAGCCGGTACCTGGAAAGATCTGACCGATTCTGTGAATCTAATGGCAGGCAACCTGACGGCACAGGTGCGGAATATTGCCGAAGTGACAACAGCGGTAGCAAACGGTGACTTGTCCAAGAAAATTACGGTCAATGTTAAAGGCGAAATTTTAGAGCTAAAAAACACCGTCAACATCATGGTGGATCAGCTCAACTCCTTTGCGTCTGAGGTAACGCGGGTGGCGCGGGAAGTGGGGGCAGATGGCAAACTGGGCGGTCAAGCCGATGTCCGAGGGGTAGCGGGTACCTGGAAAGATTTAACGGATTCGGTGAACTTTATGGCAGGTTCGCTGACGGCACAGGTGCGGAATATTGCCGAAGTGACGACAGCGGTAGCCAATGGCGATCTGTCTAAGAAAATTACGGTTGATGTTAAGGGCGAAATTTTAGAGCTGAAAAACACGATCAATACCATGGTGGATCAGCTCAACTCCTTTGCCTCGGAAGTAACGCGGGTGGCACGGGAAGTGGGCACCGAAGGCAAGTTGGGGGTGCAGGCAGAAGTCCCCGGCGTAGCCGGTACCTGGAAAGATTTGACCGACAACGTCAATCTGATGGCAGGCAATCTCACGGGGCAGGTGCGCAATATTGCTGAAGTAGCAACGGCGATCGCCAATGGTGACCTGTCTAAGAAAATTACCGTCGATGTCCGGGGTGAAATCTTTGAACTGAAAAACACCATCAACATCATGGTGGATCAGCTCAACTCCTTTGCTTCGGAAGTGACACGGGTGGCGCGAGAAGTCGGGGCAGAAGGTAAGCTGGGCGGCCAGGCAGAAGTCCGAGGGGTAGCGGGTACCTGGAAAGACTTGACCGACTCGGTGAACTTTATGGCAGGTTCGCTGACGGCACAGGTGCGGAACATTGCCGAAGTCACCACAGCGGTAGCCAATGGCGATTTGTCTAAGAAAATTACGGTGGATGTTAAAGGCGAAATTTTAGAGCTAAAAAACACCATCAACGTCATGGTGGATCAGCTTAATTCGTTTGCCTCGGAAGTGACACGGGTGGCGCGCGAGGTCGGCACGGAAGGCAAATTGGGCGTACAGGCGGAAGTCCGCGGAGTTGCGGGTACCTGGAAAGACCTGACTGACTCGGTGAACTCGATGGCAGGTAACCTGACGGCGCAGGTGCGGAACATTGCCGAAGTCACCACAGCGGTGGCGAACGGCGATCTGTCTAAGAAAATTACCGTGGATGTCAAAGGCGAAATTCTGGAGCTGAAAAACACGATCAATACGATGGTGGATCAACTCAGTTCCTTTGCCTCGGAAGTGACACGGGTGGCGCGCGAGGTGGGGACGGAAGGCAAACTGGGGGTGCAGGCAGAAGTCCGGGGGGTTGCCGGAACCTGGAAAGACCTGACCGATAATGTCAACTCGATGGCAGGTAACCTCACCGCCCAGGTGCGAAATATTGCTGAGGTAGCAACGGCGATCGCCAATGGTGACCTGTCTAAAAAAATTACGGTGCAGGTCAAAGGCGAAATCTTTGAGCTAAAAAATACCATCAACATCATGGTGGATCAGCTCAGTTCCTTTGCTTCTGAAGTAACGCGGGTAGCGCGGGAAGTGGGCGCGGAAGGAAAACTGGGGGTGCAAGCCGATGTTCGGGGGGTTGCTGGCACCTGGAAAGATTTAACGGACTCCGTCAACTTCATGGCAGGTTCACTCACCGCCCAGGTACGGAACATTGCCGCCGTAACGACAGCGGTGGCGAATGGTGACCTATCTAAGAAAATTACCGTCGATGTCAAAGGTGAAATTCTAGAGCTGAAAAACACCGTCAATACGATGGTGGATCAGCTCAACTCCTTCGCCTCGGAGGTGACGCGGGTAGCGCGGGAGGTCGGTGCCGAGGGCAAGCTGGGGGTACAGGCGGAGGTGCGCGGCGTTGCCGGAACCTGGAAAGATTTAACCGACTCGGTGAACTTCATGGCAGGCTCCCTTACCGCCCAGGTACGAAACATTGCGGAAGTGACGACGGCGGTAGCGAATGGCGACCTGTCCAAGAAAATTACCGTGGATGTCAAAGGTGAGATTTTAGAGCTAAAGAACACCATCAACATCATGGTGGATCAGCTCAACTCCTTTGCCTCGGAAGTGACGCGGGTGGCGCGGGAAGTGGGAACAGAGGGTAAATTGGGGGTACAAGCGCAGGTACCGGGAGTGGCTGGTACCTGGAAAGACCTGACTGACTCGGTGAACTCGATGGCAGGCAACCTCACCGCCCAGGTGCGGAATATTGCCGAGGTGGCAACGGCGATCGCCAACGGGGATCTCTCCAAGAAAATCACGGTGGACGTGCGGGGTGAGATTTACGAGCTAAAGAACACGATCAACATCATGGTCGATCAGCTCAGCTCCTTTGCCTCGGAAGTTACGCGGGTGGCGCGGGAAGTCGGCACGGAAGGCAAGCTGGGCGGTCAAGCTCAGGTCACAGGCGTTGCCGGAATTTGGAAAGATCTGACCGATAACGTTAACTCGATGGCAGGCAACCTCACTGCCCAGGTGCGCGGTATCGCCAAAGTGGTCACAGCGGTGGCGAATGGCGACCTGAAGCGGAAGCTGATGCTCGATGCTAAGGGTGAAATTGAAACCCTGGCAGATACGATCAACGAGATGATTGATACGCTGGCAACCTTCGCCGATCAGGTGACGACAGTCGCCCGTGAAGTGGGAATTGAAGGAAAACTGGGGGGTCAGGCGAAGGTACCCGGTGCATCAGGCACCTGGCGAGCCTTGACCGACAACGTCAACGAACTGGCAGCCAATCTGACGACCCAGGTACGTGCGATCGCAGAGGTGGCAACGGCTGTAACCAAGGGCGACCTGACGCGATCGATTTCGGTCGAAGCCCAGGGCGAGGTGGCAATCCTCAAAGACAACGTCAACCTGATGATTGCCAACCTGCGCGAAACGACTCAGAAAAACACCGAGCAAGACTGGCTGAAAACCAACCTAGCGAAGTTCACCCGCATGTTGCAAGGGCAGCGCGACCTGGAAACGGTATCGAAGCTGATCTTGTCGGAACTGGCTCCCCTGGTTTCAGCCCAGCATGGCGTCTTCTACTTGCTGGAAACCAGCGAAACCCATCTGCCCCATTTGAAGCTACTCAGCACCTATGCTTATCGCGAACGCAAGCATTTAGCCAACCGCTTTTATCTGGGTGAAGGACTGGTGGGACAGTGCGCCCTGGAGAAAGAGCGGATTTTGATCACAGAGGTGCCCCACGACTACATCAAGATCAGTTCAGGTCTGGGGGAAGCGCCACCGATGAATGTGGTCGTCCTGCCCGTTCTGTTTGAGGGGCAGGTGACAGCGGTGATTGAGCTGGCATCGTTCAATCGGTTCAACGAAATTCATCTGACCTTCTTCGATCAACTGACGGAAAGTATTGCCATTGTCCTCAATACGATCGCCGCCAGTATGCGAACGGAGGAGTTACTGAAGCAATCGCAATCTCTAGCCGAAGAACTTCAGAGCCAGCAGTCAGAGTTAACCGAAACCAACAAGCGACTGGAGCAACAAGCCCAATCTCTAAAAGCGTCAGAAGAATTGCTGAAGAACCAGCAAGAGCAACTGCAACAAACCAACGAAGAGTTGCAAGAAAAAGCCGAACTGCTGGCTCTCCAGAACCGCGAAGTGGAACGGAAGAACAACGAGATCGAACAGGCACGGCGATCGCTCGAAGAAAAAGCCGAGCAGTTGGCACTCACCTCCAAGTACAAGTCTGAGTTTCTGGCAAATATGTCTCACGAGCTGCGCACACCGCTTAATAGCTTGCTGATTCTGGCGCGACTCCTGGCAGACAATAGCGACGGCAACCTCACTCAGCGACAGGTGGAATACTCCCAAACCATCCACTCGGCAGGCAATGACCTGTTGGGGCTGATTAATGACATCTTAGATTTAGCCAAGATCGAATCTGGCACCATCTCGGTGGAAGCCGAACAAATGCTGTTTACCGATCTCCAGGTTCATTTAGAGCGTACCTTCCATCAAGTGGCGATCGATCGCAAGCTCGACTTCTACCTGCGCTTTAATGAGTATCTGCCGCGCAGCATTTACACCGATGCCAAGCGGCTCCAGCAAGTGTTGAAAAATTTACTGGCAAACGCCTTCAAATTTACAGAGCGAGGGCATGTTTTGCTGGATGTCAGCGTTGCCACCAGCGGCTGGAGTCCAGAAAATCACACCCTCAACCAGGCAGAACAGGTGATTGCCTTCTCCGTCACCGATACCGGAATTGGCATTGCATCTGAAAAACATCAGATTATTTTTGAAGCATTCCAACAAGAAGATGGCACCACCAGCCGTCGGTATGGCGGTACGGGATTGGGGCTATCGATTAGCCGAGAAATTGCTCACCTGCTGGGTGGCGAAATTCGTCTAGTCAGTCAGTTGGGCAGCGGCAGCACATTTACACTCTACTTACCCCTGATTTATTCCGGGGGGCAGGAAGACACCAAGCGTCGAGTCGATGGCTTGTTTCGCAAACGGTTGGAAGAAGATTCGCGGAGAACCCTGACGACCCCCTTGCAGGATTCCACACTGGTGCGTGCCAGTGGCACGATTGCGCCTCTTGTCAATCCAGAACCGCCATTAACCACCTCCGCGTTCACCCCATTGAATGCCGATTCCATTATTGAAGACGATCGCACATCCATTGCGTCAGACGATCGGGCTTTACTGATTATTGAAGATGACATCAACTTTGCCCGAATTTTGCTGGATCTAACCCGGCAACACGGGTTTAAAGGGCTGGTTGCCACCCGTGGCGACATTGGCATGGATATGGCGCGACAATTTCAGCCCGCTGCCATCATGCTAGATATCCGCCTGCCCATTCTCGATGGTTGGACGGTGCTCAACTATCTCAAGCACGATTCCAATACGCGCCATATCCCGGTACATATTATGACCATTGAGGATGGCAGAGATCGGAGTCTACGGCAGGGTGCGATCGCCTATCTGCAAAAACCGATTAGCAGTGAATTCTTGATGAATGCCCTGGTCAGTATTCGAGACTTTGTAGAACGGTCGGTCAAAACCTTGCTGATTGTAGAAGACGATTCCGGTCAGCGGCAAAGCATTATGGATCTGATTGGCAACGGCGATGTCACCATCGTTGGCGTAGGGACGGGTGCTGAAGCCCTCTCAGCGATTCGTTCTCATCGGTTTGATTGCCTCGTCATCGATCTGCTATTGCCGGATATGGATGGGTTTGAGCTGATTGAACAAATTAAGCGAGAGCCAAACCTGGAACGCCTGCCCATCATTATTTATACGGGCAAAGAGTTGACCACCCAAGAGGAGGCTGAACTACGCCGCCTTTCCGATACACTGATCATTAAAGGTGTGCGATCGCCCGAACGCCTGCTCGATGAAACAACCCTCTTCTTACATCGAGTCCATGCGAATTTGCCAGAACCCCAGCGGCACATTCTCGAACAAATCCGGCGGAATGACCCGATCCTCACGGGCAAAAAGGTGTTGATCGTGGATGACGACGTACGCAATATTTTTGCCCTTACCAGTGTGTTAGAGCAATTCCAAATGCAGGTCATTTATGCGGAGAATGGCAGAGATGGAATTACCATGCTGCAAACCAATCCAGGGATCGACCTGGTGTTGATGGATATTATGATGCCAGAAATGGATGGATACGAAACGATGCGGTCAATTCGGCAGATGCATCCATTTGCCACCCTGCCGATGATTGCACTCACAGCAAAGGCGATGAAAGGGGATTGCGAAAAGTGCCTGGATGCAGGTGCCAGCGATTACATTACAAAACCTGTTGCCATCGAGCAACTACTTTCCATGCTAAGGATATGGCTATGTCAGTCAGAAGAGCGAACGTTATAGGAAAACTATGTAAGAAACCTATGTGGTGCTTCTCGCTTTCATTTCCGCGACCGTCTTACCCCCTAGCCGTTTATCCCCATGCACTCTGATTCCAAAGTCAACATTTTGTTGGTGGACGACCGCAATGAAAATTTGGTTGCCCTAGAAGCGGTTCTGTCCAGGATGGAGCAAAATATCGTCAAGGCGTATTCGGGTGAAGAAGCACTGCGCTGTTTACTTAACCAAGATTTCGCCGTGATTTTACTAGACGTACAAATGCCAGGGATGGATGGCTTTGAAACCGCCAGTCTGATTCGGCAACGACCGCGATCGCAGCATACCCCCATCATTTTTGTGACGGGGTTTAGCAGCAACGACATGTGGCGGATGAAGGGATACTCTCTGGGTGCGGTGGATTATTTGATGAAGCCGATTGATTCAACCATTCTGGTGTCCAAAGTCACCGTCTTTGTGGACTTGTTTAGAAAGACCGCAGAGATTCAGCAACAAGCTGCCGAACTGGCAAGCCAAAAAGTCGCCATCATCCGCGAACAACTGGCTCGCCAGCAAGCAGAAGCCGCCAGCCGCATGAAAGATGAGTTCTTGGCGATCGTTTCCCATGAGTTACGCACCCCCCTCAACTCCATATTGGGCTGGTCAAAGCTACTAGAAAGCAAAAATCTAGATGCTGAAGCTACACGTCATGCCCTCAACGTCATTAGCCGCAATGCCCAATCACAAGCACAGCTGATTGATGATATTTTAGATGTCGCGCGCCTGATGCGCGGCAAAATGGTGATTAACCGCAGACCCGTCAATTTGCTCAACTTGATTGGGGCTGAGCTAGAATCGATGCGCCCTATTGCAGATGTTAAAAAGATTCATCTCAATAGACAACTCTCGTCTTCTCCATGCCTTGTTTTGGGCGATTCAGAGCGGTTGCAACAAGTGATCCGTAACTTGCTCTCCAATGCCATCAAATTTACGCCCGAAGGCGGAGAAGTTGACGTTGCCCTAACGGTGATTGCCAATCAGCCCAATCCCAATACAGCTGCCTTACTCAGCCCCGATCCGGAACAAGATCCGATTGAGCAGATCGTTCAAATCACAGTCAGAGATACGGGAGTAGGCATCGACTCTAAGTTTTTGCCCCATATCTTTGAGTACTTTCGTCAAGCAGATTCTTCATCTACCCGTTCCCATAACGGACTGGGGCTGGGGCTGGCGATCGTACGACAATTGGTAGACTTGCATGGTGGCAACATCTACGCCGCTAGTGAAGGCAGTGGCATGGGCACCACCTTTACCATTCATCTGCCCATGATGCGGGTGTCTGACGCTGCCTTTAGCACTCATCCAGAGTTTGACTCAGAGCATCATACAAATGCGCTGTCTTTGAATGCCATTACGGTACTTGTAGTAGATGATAATGCCGACAATCGTGAGTTCATCAAAACCGTGCTAGAGCAAATGGGTGCGGACGTTCAAGCTGTCACTACTGGAGATGAAGTGATGGCATATCTCCAGCAGCAACAACCTGATGTATTGATCAGCGATATTGCCATGCCTGGTGAAGATGGCTATAGTCTACTGCGGCGCATTCGAGCATTTGAGCAGGAAAAAGGTGTGACCATTCCGGCGATCGCCCTGACTGCCTATGCCAAACAAGAAGACGAGATTCGAGCGTTAGCAGCTGGCTTCCAACTGTTTTTATCTAAACCTGTTGACCCATCCGATCTGGCAAAAGCGATCGCCCAGTTAACCAAATCACAGACACGGCAACCCTTATGAGTGTGGGCGTAGGGCGTTGCTGGGCGACCCAAAAGGTGACCTCTACCCCAGCTTCTTTAGCGAAATCTTTCTCTACCTCAATGACTACCGTCCTAATAATGATTGGCGAGCTGTCCTGATCTTTACCAAACGCCGCTTCGATCCTGGCTTACCCAACCACTACCAGGACTTCGACAACAGCACCCGCCTGTATCGCATCTATCTTGACGAACTGCCTGCCGACTGCGATCGCTGCGTTTGTTCTCAATAGCGCCGCAAAAGCTGCATCTCAGCCGCACGTTGAGATGGTCTGTATTTTTCGTCAAACCTGGCATCGGAAACGAAGGATCAGTTACGCTGTGGGTCAGATATGGAATAGCTTATACATATGTAGTCCCCTGACATTGTCTTATGGATCCAGTTACCCTCACGGCATTCCTCACCCCCTTCCTGCCCTTTCTCCTGAAATTGGGCAATATTACTGCCGAAAAAGCGGCTGAAACTGCTGCCGGAAAGTTTGGCGAAGATGCCTGGACGAAAGCTAAAGCCGTTTGGGAAAAATTGCATCCCAAAGTAGAAGCCAAAGCGGCTGCCAAAGAAGCGGCTACCGACCTGGCAACCACTCCAGACGATGAAGACCTGCAAACTGTCCTACGCGTGCAGTTGAAAAAACTATTAGAAAGTGATGCTGCCCTGGCAGAAGCGATCGCCCAAATTCTCCAAACCGATGCTCCCAACGTTGCCCCTGGCATAAGGACAAACGTAACAGGCAACCAGAATCAAGTGATTGAGCAAGTGAGCGGCGGTATTGTATTGGGTTCTATTGTTGGTAACGTGCGTCATTTGGGCAACTAGGCTAGCCGATCGGAGGACACCATGACTCTCACCGCCGAAGACCTCAAACGCTTCCAGCACCAACACCCCGACTACCGCCTCGAACTCGTCGATGGAGCCATCATTGTTATGAGTCCATCTGGGTTTGAATCCGATGAAATCGCCGCCGAGATTGTTGCCCAATTGCGAAACTGGGTCAGACCGCGCAAGCTAGGGCGCGTCACCGCTTCTAGTGCAGGCTTCAAGCTGCCCAATGCCGATGGCGATATCCGCGCCCCCGATGCCTCCTTTGTTAAAGCCGAACGGCTAAAACGCACCACCGAAGACTATGCCAACCTCGTTCCCGACCTGATCTTTGAGGTTCGCTCCAAAACCGACGACCTGGATGCCCTGAGAGCCAAAATTCGGCAGTTTCTCGACCTCGGCACCACCGTCGGCGCACTGGTAGACTACCGCACCCAGACCATCGAGGTTTATCACGATCAAGCCGAATCCGTGATGTTGCAAAATGGCGATCGCTTCACCGTCCCCGACCTTCTACCCGGATGGGAAATGGAAGTGTCCAGCATCTGGGCACCTGAATTCGACTAGCCCCCGCACCGTCAGTCGCCCCCGTCATGAACGATCCGTCCCCCACTTCACCCAATTCCTTAACCCCTCACCAAACTGTGACAGGCGATCGCAACCAAATCATTGCTCAAATATTGGGTGAAACACTTACAAGATAACTTGAATATCACTTGCACTGATCACCAATCCATCTTGTAGATCTGCAAATGCTCCTCCAGTCTTACCAAAGCCTTCACTCCGCTTGTTGGGGTTATAGAACAACGTTCCTGTGCGTTCGAGATAGGTAATGATTGCTTTGCTGATTTTCGCCTCAGCTCTAGACCTCACTACTTGAAAACTATCAGGTGTTCCCGTGGGCAATTCCCAAAAAATGCCACTATGTTTCAGGATTAAAGTGTCTTGCCCTGGTGTGAAGTCGGTGATTTGATCGACGCCCAGACGGACGGATAGAGCAATTTCTAAGCCTGACGGGTAGATGAGCTGGTTAGAAAACACAAAGCTGTCTCTACCCCCACCGCCTGTGAGACTATCGTTACCTTGCCCACCAACCAGCATATCATCGCCACGATTACCAATCAGGCGATCGCTCCCACCCAATCCATAGAACCTGTTGGCAAAGCGATTACCCCGCAGGCGATCGGATTGAATTGTACCCACTACATGGCGAGCACCAGGGATATCTTTTTGAACTCTGGACGTTCCATTAAAAACGAGCCAATGTTTGAGAAGATTCACATTCAGAAACCCATCCTGCTCGCTTGAGGCATCCACCCATTGACCCGATTGCGTAATGGAGTCTGTGCCAAAAGAAGCGTTGAGCCAAAGCGTTCCTTCTTCAGAAGCCCCTACTGCTACATCTGTTTTGCCATCTCCGTTAAAGTCTTGAGTCAAAACGGCATGACTGAGTTGAAATGGCAATGTGATCGGATTACTAAAACCTCCTTTACCATTCCCCAACAAAGCCATCGTTTCAAGTTTGTTAGCGTTATCTTCAAAGAAAGTCTGGGTGATCAGATCCAGATGCCCATCATTGTTGAGATCAGCCAATTCGACTTTCTGATTAAACTCAAATTCCGCAGAGCTGCTTCCAGTCAACATTCCAGTCACACTCTTAAAGTGTCCTGTTCCTTGATTCAGCAACACCGCAAGACGATTTTCAAAGCTATACCACCCCGTTTGCCAGGAACTTAAGATAACGAGATCAGTATCGCCATCTTCATCAATATCGCCAGTGGCTAGATCTTTCATATACGACCCAGAAGAATAGGGCACTGATTGAAATGCTCCTGCACCATCGCTTAGTAACAATCCATCTCGTGTTGCAATATCCAGATTGCCGTCGCCGTTAAAGTCTGCACCCTGCATAGGAGCAAATGACCTCTGAAGAGGTGTTGAGAGGGTAAATTGCCCTGTTCCGTCCCCCAACATCAACGCACTTCTGTTCTCACTTTGCCATGTACTAACAAAGAGATCGAGCGATCCATCATTGTTAAAATCTGCCGGGACAATTGCCTCAATATCACTTCTCTGATTGAATACAGTTGTTGCAATAGATGGGCTAAAGTTTCCAGCTCCATCCCCAAATGATATTGAAAATATAGTCTCTTGCCCTAAAGGAAAGTAATGTCCAGCAATGATATCTAAGTGACTATCGGCGTTGACATCATCTACCGCGATCGCCGACAGGATATTCTTTTTCACAACTTCCGTTGATCCTGCGAGCGTAAATTCGCCTGTGCCATTACCCAAAGCAAGAGTGATGCCTGAACTATCCGCTGCACTGCTACTACTTGAACTGTAGTTAGAGACTAAATCAAGAATGCCATCCTCATTAAAGTCGCCTGTACCCAATAAACTTAGCCACACCTGTTGACCCGTTGGGAAAGGCAAAGGATTCAATTGAATAACCATAATGCCTCCACTTGTAGAGGGGCTACTGATACTGGCTTTTTGACGGGTTGTAGACGCAGATGCAGGGATTTCCATCTCTGGTTGAAGTGCCGTTCTCAACCTATTTCATCTGCCTTAAGTTCTATTTGGAATGTGAAGCGGAGAACCCCACAAAAAGCAGCTCTAATTCTTTTATAGGCTTAGAGTGATGTTTTGATACTTACCTGTTGTTAAACCTTCACGTTATCTATTAACACCATCCTTAAAACAAAATTAGAAATACCACACCTCACTGCCCATAAATTTTGAGTAGCGCGATCGCCCACTATATAGACACCTTCATCCCACCCCCATATCCCTCATCTTTCCCACCATCCCTTTATCCCATCAGCTTCAAGTCTTGCAACTTACTGGCGATCGCATCCACTAAGGAATGGGAATTAAATAACTCCGATGATTTGTTGTACGGGCGAACGGCCGTTCGCCCCTCCAAACGATCCAATATTCGATCTTATTTACTTCACGATCCTAACCCTGCCAGGGCGATCGCAGAGGCTTGATGGCTAACTGCTAAGCTTTCATGGCGAGTGTTGTCCTGTGTCCTATAAGACGATTCTAGGTGTCCTGTAGGACGATAAGACAATTGAGTATCTGAGCGAAAATCAGCGATCGCACCCCCGCCCTTGAGATGTAGATCCAACGCATCCATCAGCGCCAGTTGATCCGCATTGATATACGCCTTATTCCCCTGTTTCTCCGGTTCGATATGCAGACCAGAGAGACGGTTATAAATATTCGAGCGAGCCACCCCATAGCGATCGCTCAACTGACTTACCGCAATCAGGTCAAGTTCTACATTCATTGTCCTGTCCTGTGTCTTGTCCTGCATAGGACAAGGCTGTAAACCGATTAGATAAAGGGTTTACTGACCCTATCCTATATCCTGCCCTGTCTTCTTAAATCGCTCAATCTCATTAACCTTTGCCATAATCATGCAAATGAGATAATTTTTATCTTTCAAAAGATGCCTAAGCAGAAGTGGATTAATCTCCTCAAAAATCTAGCGTTTCCCAAGCGTCCCTGGCAAATTGACAAGAAGCTCACTGCCATATTCCTCGTGGCACTTATAGCAACTATATGGATCGCTCTATCTTGGACATGGCTACCCACATGGATCAATTTAGAAACAGCCCTTTTCTGGGGAAAATCGGCATGGGAATGGATTGGGTTGTTAATTGTACCCACTCTATTCGCAATAGCTAGCTTTGTGATTCAAGGAGTCTTAAAAAGGCAAGAAGCAACCCGTGAAAAGAAAGAGAAAGATCTCGCAGCCGATCGCAACCGTCAGGAAGAGGCAATTGCAGACGATCGCAATCGCCAAGCTATTCTGAAAGACTATTTGGATCAAATGACAAAGCTACTACTTGATCCAGCTTGGGATCGAACTCCAAATCCATCTGAAGATGGAGAAAAAGAAGTTGGGAGTACGACAAGAATTAAGGCGGTTGCCCGTGCTAAAACTCTAGCAGTTCTCTGTGAACTAGATGGAGCGCGAAAAGGATCATTGATCAGGTTTTTGATTGAATCTGAGGCAATTCGTGATATTCCTTTAGCTGCTGCCGATCTTAGAGATGCCGAACTCAGAGGTGCCCTTCTTAGAGGTGCCCAACTCAGCTACTCCCACCTCAACAAGGCTGATCTCAGCGATGCTTGGCTCGATGAAGCTACTCTAGGTGACGCTGACCTCAGTCACGCGAATCTCAAGCGGGCTAGGCTCAGAAATTCTTACTTAAGCCGTGCTAACCTTAGCGGTGCCATTCTTGAAGGTGCCAAACTCAAAGATGCTGATCTGAGTAGTGCTGACTTGAGAAATGCAAATCTCAATACTGTCAACCTCAATAGTGCCGACTTGAGAAATGCAAATCTCAACAATACGCTACTCAACAGCGTCGATTTGAGGAATAGCAACCTCAGCTATGCCAATCTCAGCTATGCCAAGCTCGCGAATGCGAATCTCAGCGACGCTAACCTCAGCGACGCTAACCTCAGCTATGCCAATCTCACGAATGCAAATCTCAACAACGCCAACCTCAGCTATGCTGACCTCAGCCATGTCCAATTTTGGACAGAAGAACAATTGAGTGCGGCAAAGCTCTGCAATACCCGACTACCAGAGGGATGTACTCTCAAGCCCAATCACGATTGCGAAGAATTGGGGATAAAGCCTGAAGCACCTCAATGAAGTAGTCAGATGAGGCGCGATCGCTTTTGATATGACACTAGAGCATGAAGCAGCGCGCAAACCAGCATAGCATCGACCCTAGCGATTGTAACTTGACAGATCTGGCTGAAATTGTTGAGATTATCAGATAGTTACTGAGGGGGTCATACCAATTCCGAACCAATTTTAGACATACCCAGACGCTTTCTGAAGCTTCCAGACACTCTTTATTGAGAATAGGAAAATCCTAATACAACCCGCCTAGAACGGTCAAAACCCGAGAAAATCAATACTTCTAACAAATGGAGCTAAGCGGATTCGAACCGCTGACCCCCTCAATGCCATTGAGGTGCGCTACCAACTGCGCTATAGCCCCTGGATGCGTTTTACATCATCTCTTGAAGCAGGGTGATTCGTCAAGCTGGTGCAACATAAATTCTGGGTCGTTTTATTTCCATGGAGCGCTTTGCGCCTGGATAGGTTACGGGTGTTGTGAGAGAGCCGCGCTCCGCGCGGCTCTCTCACAACACCTTGTATTCACGCCATTGAAAATTACTATAAGACCCATTTGACGGTACATTGCGGCTCGTGCTCTTGTTAAGATGGCAAAGGTTCATCGGAAAACCTCTATTTTTTCAAGTGGGTTGAGAGCGATCGCCATTAAGCTTAGGACAGGGGAAAGGGCGCAGTTCTGAACCAGGGTTTGCATGTCCTAACTCGCTGAGCTGTTGCTGTCACCTCATTAATCTGTCTTTCTTTTGTCGTACATGGTCAATATGTCACCCAATCAACCAGACTCTCAGGGTTCTGCTCAATCGCCCGAAATTAATGCCGAAGAATTGTTGCGATCGCTACGTCGCAAGGAAGGAATTTGGGCAGAGTGGGGGCAGGCATGTCAGCAGCTGCAAAAAGCAGGCTACAGTCCGCAGCAAATTTTTGAAGCCACTGGGTTTGAGCCGATTCAGCAAAATCAAATTATTGTGGCAGCTCAGGTTTATGCCTCGATCGTGGCGGTGGGTATATCTGATGCGGTGCGATCGCGGTTTGAACGCACGGGCAGCGATACGTTATATGAACTGCGGGTGTTGAAACAAGAAGAGCGAGCAGCAGCGGCAACGTTGATTGTGGAAAAGGGGATTGACTCCGAAGGTAGCCATGAGGTGGTCAAAGCTTTAAAGGATTTCTCCCGGCTGTCTAAACCGCCCGCAGATTTTTCGGCTTACCCCGGTGATGCGGTTGCGCATTACTATTGGCGATTGGCTCGGCAACAAGCAGATCTGCAAGCGCGATCGCGGCTGATTGCCTTGGGTCTACGGTTTGCCAGCAGTGATCTGGCACGCAAGCAAATTGAACGATTACTCACAGATTTCACGGTTACGAAGTCGATCCCGGCACCCCGTTTGCCTCTGTACCGTCTGGAAACGGATGGAGAGGTTCCTAAAATATTGCCGGTGGTGGGCAAATTGCCGCTGACCGTTGCCGATTTGCAGGCAGTGCCGCTGCTGGAAGAAGAGGGTCCCTTTAGCATTGTGCGTTTTTCTGGCACTGGAGCCTGGGTGACGATTCCGGGTTGGCAAGTGGTGTTAGCCGCAGAAGATGCGGTGGTTTTGTTGGCAGACAACCATCAACTGCCCATGGAAGCGGAAGAGTCTAAGGAGGAGGTCTTGATCGTGGTCGATCGGGCACAGCGGCAGTGGGATGTGCTCAGCTATTTTTTGGTAGAGCAGGCGCAAGAGTTACAAATTCGTTGGTTTGAGGAGCAACCTGATCGCCCTCTGTTTGGCAAAGTAGTTCTAGTCATGCGTCCTCGTAAGGTTTTGGATGAAGATTACAACAAAGAACTGTGGCAGATTGATGAGTAAGGGGTAGGTTGTTAGCTAATAGCTGTTGGCTAATAGCTGTTAGCTGTTAGCTCAAAGACTATCTAACGAATGCTTCGCCTCACAGGGGTAACATCTTTTTCAGCAATCTCCTTAGGAATAGGAATTAAATAACATCGATGATTTGCTGTACGGGCGAACGGCCGTTCGCCCCTTCAAAAGATTTAATAGTCGATCTTATTCAATCCACGATCCTTAGCTGTTAGCTATTAGCTGTTAGCTATTAGCTGTTAGCTATTAGCTATTAGCTCGTCTTCCGTTAGCCTTTATTCGTCTTTCCATGTCTCCTCTCGATCGCATTAAAATTATCCTGGTTGAGCCTGCGGGGGCGTTGAATGTCGGCTCGATCGCACGGGTGATGAAAAATATGGGATTGAGCCAGTTGGTGTTGGTCAATCCTCAATGCGATGTGCGGGGCGAAGAGGCGCGGTTAATGGCTGTTCGTGCTGCCGATGTGCTGGATGCGGCGGTGCAGGTTGACACGTTGCTGGATGCGTTACAGGGATGTCAGCGGGCGATCGCCACTGTCGGTCGAGATTGCGGGAATTTGGCAATTGAGGTCGAGGCTCCCAGAACGGCTCTGCCCTGGTTATTGACACCCGAACCTCTTGGGGATGCGGCATTGATTTTTGGGCGCGAAGACCGGGGATTAAGCAACCTTGAGTTGAACTACGCCCAACGGCATGTGCGAATTCCGTCGAGTGAGGTCTATCCGTCGCTCAACCTGGCGCAGGCTGTGGCAATTTGCTGTTATGAGTTGTTTGCCGCCAGTTGCCTGACTCAAGCCAGCGGTTCACAAACCAGTCCATCACCGTCGGCAGTGCCACCATCGGCTGACGGGGTAAATCATCCTGGCGAACCTTTGGTGACTCATGCTGTAGCCTATTCCCAGTCGGCGCTGGCAACGGATCTGGCAACCCGCGAAGCAATGGAACGGTTTTATCAGACGTTAGAAGCGTTGTTGTTAGACGTAGGATATCTGTTTCCCCATACGGCTAGCAGTCGCATGAAAAAGTTTAGGCGGTTGTTGAATCGGGCGTACCCGTCAGAGAAGGAACTGCGGATGGTGCAGGGAATTATTAGTCAAGTCGAGTGGGCGTTGCAACGGGGGCAATTCCACCCCAAATCTCTAGCCGCTGAAGCCGATGCAACAGAGAGTTACCCAGAGGCGTAAACCGTTTTGAGAGAGCGACGGCAGAGCCGTCGCTCTCTCAAAACGAGTCAGGTTTTATGAGAACCCCAATCCTTCGCGATCGCGTCAGCGTGAGAAATTATATATTTTGAAACAAAAATGTATTGTTTTCGAGAAATCTAGCGCTAAAATTCAACCATTCAAGCAACTACTTTCTAAGTCGGTGCTGTAGACTAAAGTCTGTTTCCCAGGCGATAGTCCAATTGCGTTTCCCAGGTGTCGTGGAGGTTTAACTAGTGCTGGAGCCCCGTAATCGCTCAAGAAGATCACGTCGTCGGCAGGTTTCTGCCCAAGAGCAGTACCCATCCCAGCAGCCGATCCCTCTCCGTCGTCCAAATCCGTGGGGCAATCCTAATTCTGTCAATGATACCGATGCTCGTATCCGCCCGGTCGATCGCTATTCGCCACAAAACGATCGCTCGGGTAGTCTGGCGCAATCCGGGAAGCCAACCCGTCGCAGTCGGGCAGATGCAACCAACCGGAACGATAGCTTTAACTTGCGGAATTTGCTAGCCAACGAGCCAAACCCATCCACCCAGTTCAAACGCGGTGGGGCAACGCGATCGCCCAATTCTGGTATTCAAGCCGTTCCCGACTGGCGCAAACATTCGCAAGCTCCCCTGCAACCCGTTGCCAAACCCAATCAACCCGTCACTCGCATCAAGCCGCGTCCCGTTTCGCCAGCTGAAGCCAACCGCAGCCGTACTGGGCATGGGGTGTTGGGGAGTGCCTCAACGGCACCATCGGCTGCCGCCCAACGTAAGCGCCAGAGCCAGGGACGGGGACGCAAACCATCACCTCTGATCTATGCGCTGCGGTTGTTGATTCTTGGGGTCGGGGTCGGGGCGATCGCCGGTACCATTCTGTCTTTATTCAGCCCTGCCATTCATCAGTCCGATGGGGTCTCTCAAGCAGCACCTAGCACGGGTGCATCTAGCTCCAGTCAGGCGATCGCGGGATCCAGTCAACCGGGAAGTACGGCTTTCTTACAATTGGGGCGAGAGTTGACCGATCTGAAGGGATCGTTACAAAGTTTGGCAACTCAGTATCCCGATATGACCCCTGGTGTCTTTTTGGTTGATCTAGACAGCAATGCCTATGTGGATGTGAATGCGTCTACATCATTCCCGGCGGCTAGCACCATTAAAGTGCCTGTTTTGGTATCGTTACTGCAAGCAGTCGATCAAGGCAAGATAGAGCTGAATGAAGTCTTGACGATGGAATCTCAGGATGTCGCTGAAGGATCGGGCGACATGCAATATCAACCCGTGGGAACCCAATACACGGTATTGGAAACGGCGGAAATGATGATTGTCATTAGCGACAATACGGCAACTAATATGCTGATCCGGCGATTGGGTGGGGCACAATTGCTTAACCAACAGTTTCAGTCTTGGGGCCTGGAAAATACGGTGATTCGTAATCCTCTGGCAGATTTAAGCGGCACTAACACGACCAGCCCCAAAGATTTGTCGGAGCTGCTGGTGAAGGTTAGCCAGGGAGATTTGCTGTCGTTGCGATCGCGCGATCGCCTGATGGAAATTATGCAGGGCACTGTGACCAGCACTCTGATCCCCGAAGGCGTGTCTGATAGTGAAGCGATCATTGCCCACAAAACGGGCACCATCGACAGTATGGTAGGCGATACAGGCATTGTAGATATGCCCAACGGCAAGCGCTTTATCATTACCGTCTTGATGCAACGCTCCTCTGATGATGGTCGGGCACAAGAGTTAATCCGGCAAATCTGTCGAACGGTCTACGACTACCTCAAACAACCCCCGGCGAATTCTGCCAGCGGTGCCCCTGCGGTGGTTCAACCTTCCACGTCGAATGCACCCGCGTTGGAGCCATCTACCACCCCTTAATCATTGTGGCTGAGTGCGCGACAGCAGAGCTGTCGCGCACTCAGCCACAATTAGATGGTGTGCATTCACGATCGTTAGGGACTTGAATAGTAAACGTCTATGCTCGACACTCTGCCGTCTGCTGCCAAATGCAACTGAGACGTGCAGAGAAAAATGTCATCCTCGAAATAGCAGTCTTCATAGGTAATAACTGCATTTGATTGAGACGCAGGCGTTGTAAAGGAGAAACTATCCTGATCATCTAAAATCCTGGCATAGGCTAAGCCCTGTTGTTGAGATACAGGTTCAATCAATGCCAGCGTGTATCCTACAGATGCTGTTTCCTCTTTTTGCAGTAACAGGATTGCATCACGAAAAATATATCGCTGGGTGTAAGAGCACCACTCGTCTAATCCATTATCGGCGCAGACTTGAGCATCTCGATGAATTTGTTGAAATAGGGTTTGGCTAAAGTTTTGCTGGGCGAACCGAGTATTGTCGGGCAAAGAACCGGGACCCGGCAGGTTTGTGCCTGTTGCGGCATTGGAAGGGGACGTTGAATGAGTGGTTGCCGATAGTGACGTGATGGTGAGTGTATATCGACCACGCCCACTACTGTCATAGGAGTTGGCAAGGACAGTGTAGGTGCCGTTGCTGGGTAACGTTAGGGTTAGAGACGAGTTGCGATTGTGGGCAGTAATATCATCATTTTGGGCGATCGCACCACCATCTGCGCCATTGAGAATCAAGTAGGTGTCAAACTCTTGGCTATCTAAGGTGATCGTCACTTGTTGCCCTGCCTGCCCCTGAAACGTATAAGCGTCGTAAAAACTACCATCGGATGCAAGCACGGCATCGCCAGACGCAAGAGTACCCTGTTGTTGTAGCACGGTCGTAGGAGTTGTCTGAGCGTAGAAAAGCACAGGAGTCCGACGATCGCCCGTCAGAGGCAAGGTTTGTCTAGATGAAGCGGAGGATTCTAATAAGGGGGCGGAAGGCGGAGTCAAGGCTAAGGCATGGGCTGGAATGGACAAAATGGCGGTAATCAGGGCGATCGCCATGGTTGAACTAGAGGAACAAGACGTCTTCATATGGGCGGTGCCAAGGGTGGGTGAATGACTGAAAAACGTGGATGTATTGAAGATGAAATTCCCTACAAAAAGGCTAAATAGGCGAGTGCTATCGTAATTTACCTCTAGTAAAGATTAACGTATGCAAGGATGCAGCTGTATTCTGCTCCTGATCAGTTTTTTTAACGGTTTGCTGCAAATGCTTGCCAATCGAGTCATCCGAGATAAAATTCAGGTCAGTAGGATGACGTCTGGATAGACTGTCTCCGATCCTCAAGTCCCTGGGTTGAAAAAGTGGCATATGAGCAGAAAACCAGCGAAACAAACCGGGCAACGGACTGTTTTAACCCACATTTTGGATCGTTGCCGTGCGATCGCCTCTGTCTGGTTCACAAGGGATTTATACCAGGCTCATCTCTATTCAGGTCTTCGATGGCAGCGACCCCGATGGCAGCGATCGCAGTGGTTTTTAGGGGTAGTTGTATCGACGGTCATCGTGTGTGTATGGGCAACGCCTGGGTCTTCGATATCTACGACGCCGACTCATCCTGCGGGTGACAGCATCGTACCCATGACCCCAACCATGGCTCAAACACCTGCCCCAGAGCGGTTGCTAGACCAGGGGCGATCGCTATATGACGCTGGACAATTTGCCGCCGCCGTAGAGCCGTTAGAACGGGCAGTGCAGCAATACCAGGCACAGGCAGATGGGGTAGGAGAAGCGATCGCCTTGAGTAACCTATCCCTGGTCTATCAACAATTGGGACAGTGGCAGGCGGCGACAACAGCAATTACAACAGCACTCGATCGTCTGCACAGCATCCCTGATTTAGACCAGCAAGCCGTATTAGCACAAGCGTTTGATGTCTCCGGACGGCTGCAATTATCCCAGGGGCAAGCAGAAGCGGCACTACATTCGTGGGAACAAGCGACTGCCATTTACCAGGTGTTAGCCGATCAAGATGGCATCGTTCGGACTCAGATCAATCAAGCCGAAGCATTGCAAGCCTTAGGGCTTTATCGTCGAGCTATTATTCTGTTGAACGATGTCCAAACCCTACTTCAAGATCAGCCAGATTCCCTTGCCCAGGTGGTGGCACTGCGGAGTTTGGGAGATGCCTTGCGGGTAACGGGAGAATTTACCCAATCTGCTAAAGTTTTACAAAAAAGTTTGGCGATCGCCCAGCGATTGCAATACACCCAGGCAATCGCCGCGACCCAGCTCAGTTTGGGGAATACATTCTATGCCCAAAGCAGTATCAAAAAAGAGATTGCAACCCCCGATGAAGCAGCTGCATGGCGTGCTCAAGCTTTGAATGCTTATCGGCAAGCGGTGATTGATGGTTCGTTAGTGACTCAAATTCATGCGTTATTGAATCACCTGAGTCTGCTCATCGACCAGCCATCAAATTCTGACACGAATCAAACCGCAGAGGCGATCGCCCTGATTCCTCAAATCTCAACTCGGATTAATCAACTACCCCCCGGTCGCACAGCGGTCTATGCTCAAGTCAATTTTGCTAAAAACCTGTTAGCACTACATCAAGCAATGCCCAATGCTACTGATGCAGCCGCGAATGAAGCTGCCAATGCATCCATTCTAGAATCAGCTCAATTATTAACGACTGCCATTCAGTCTGCCCATGCACTGCAAGATTTACGGGCAGAGTCGTTCGCGCTGGGTAATTTGGGCAAGGTGTATGAACAGATGCAGCAATGGCAAGATGCACAAGCCTTGACCGAACAAGCTCTGGATTTGTCGCAACAGATCTATGCCGCTGATATTACCTATCTTTGGCAATGGCAATTGGGACGGATTTTCAAAGCTCAAAACCAACGAGAAATGGCGATCGCTGCGTATAGTGATGCGGTTACAACCTTGCGATCGCTGCGCAGCGACCTGGTTGCCGTCAATCAAGACGTGCAGTTTTCATTCCGAGATAGCATCGAACCGATTCATCGAGAATTGGTTTCGCTCTTACTGGATCCCGGTATAGAACCGACTCAGGCAGATTTAGAACAGGCACGGAAAACTATTGAGTCGTTGCAATTGGCAGAGTTGGATAACTTCTTTCGGGAAGCCTGTTTGAATGCTCGTGAAGTCCAAATTGATGACGTCGATCGGCGAGCAGCGGTCATTTACCCGATCATTTTGAGCGATCGCTTGGAGGTGATTGTGAGCTTGCCTCAACCCATAGACACCCCCATTGCCAACCTCTCCAATCTTTCTACAGAAAAGCAAGTAGACTCGGAATCTAACCCAGAAATATTGAAGCACTACACCACGGTTCGATCTAAATCAGACATCGAACAAGTCGTCAAAGAGCTTCGCGGATTTGTTGAGAGAAAACCTGCTAACCATCGCGTTAAAGCGGTTGCCACCCAAGTTTATGATTGGCTAATTCGACCGATTGAATCTGACTTAGAAACTAGCCAGGTCAGAACTTTGGTGTTTGTTTTAGATGGGGTCTTGCGCAATATCCCGATGGCCGTTCTGCATGATGGCGATCGCTATCTGATTGAAAAGTATAGTTTGGCGCTGACCCCCAGTTTGCAACTGTTAGAATCACAATCTCTGCAATCCCAGCAAATCAACGTTTTGATGGCAGGGCTAACCGAAGCCCGTCAAGATTTTCCTCCCTTACCCAATGTCAGCTTAGAATTTGCGACGATTCAACCGGAAGTGACCAGTCGGACATTGTTGGATCAGCAATTTACTCACATAACGCTTCAAGATGCCATCAATGCAGTTCCCTTTCCAGTCGTCCACTTAGCCACCCACGGTGTTTTCAGCTCTCAAGCCGAAGATACCTTTATCTTGACGTGGGATGACCGGATTAATGTCAACGACTTAAGCAGTTTGCTACAAGCCAGTGATATTAGCCGTCGTCGCCCCATTGAGCTCTTGGTGTTAAGTGCGTGTCAAACCGCAGCCGGAGACGATCGGGCAGCGTTAGGTTTAGCCGGGGTAGCCGTTCGGGCTGGCGCTCGTAGCACGGTTGCTACCTTATGGAGTGTGAATGACGCAGCAACTGCATTGCTCATGGGTAAGTTTTATCAAGAGCTGGTGCATGAAAATGTAACGAAGGCAGAAGCGTTGCGTCAGGCACAACTTTCACTGTTGCAAGACCCGCAATATAACCAACCTTATTACTGGAGTCCGGTTGTTTTGATTGGCAACTGGCTCTAACCTACAGCATCGTCAGAAGATAGCGCGTCAAAATGGTCATGACTTCTCCGGGATTAGGTCCCGGCAAAAACGGACTCCATTCGCTCATCTCCGCGAAGCCCAAGCGATAGAGCGTTTGCAGAATATTCGTCACACCATGACGCGAGCCAATGACCAATACTTTGACGGCTTCTCGGTCAGGCAGGTCGGAAAGCGACTCAGTCGCGATCTCTTCTACGTCACCTTCTGCGTTTAAGGCTGTCAAATCAGAGGTGAGGCACAGGGAAAAATGACGGTGTAGCAGAGGGATCTTTACGTCAACATTCAGGGTTGGATCAGCAGCATGATTCATAACATTAATTTGTATTCTGTCAACCAATATCTGACAGAATACAAATTAAACTGTAAAATGTCAACAACAGATATCGAATCGTTGCCCTTGCTTCACCCAGCTATGAACTCTGGTGTGAGTGCTGCGCCGCACTCACACCAAAGTTCATATCCCAAATCCGTAGCGTCGAATCTTTCAGGATTAGATTGTCAACGTTCCTCTTTATAAGCAAAGTCTGCCTGGTCTGCCACCATGGTCAGATATTTAGACATGGCTCGTCGGGGATCGTAGGCATTGGTTTCCCAGTCGCTGACGGTTTGCTGGCGAACACCGAGCGTTTCGGCAAACTCTGTTTGAGTCATGCCCATGTGACGTCGCAGCCCCTTGACCAATTCTCCTGTCCATTTGATTGTGTCGCCCACTCGTTCGACTGTATATACGTCCTGGGGTTTGAGAAATGTAACAATTCCCGCTTCAAAATCGACATCTTCTACTAAATAGCCAGCATCCATCCAGGCTTTGGCTTGTAAGGCTCCTTTACTGCGATTGCTCCACCAGGCTCGTTTTGCCCTGGCTGACTCTGGCAATTTTTCCGCCATTATCTCTTCGATTTTGGCAAACGGTAGGATCACTTCGCGATCGCTACTCCGACGTAAATAGTCCAGCAACGATTGATATTTGCTATCACCTTTCATCGGCATCTCACACGCTAGCGGATATCAATAACCCCTTAGATCGAAATCTTATATCAAATCCGGTTCAAGCACCCAACGATGAGGGGACGTGAGGCATTGCTTAATCCCGCAACCAAATTTAGGGTGAGTACCGCGTTTCGGGCGGCACTCACTCTAAATTTTATAGACCAAATCAGCGACGCCGGGGCGTGGCGCGGGCTTTGCCCGCGCCACAATCAATACTATTTTTGGAATGATTCCCTTCATCCTTCATCGTTACCCCACCGCCCAATCCACTCAACCAGATGCATCGGTAATGGCAATCTGATGCGTTGCACGGGATCGATCGAGATGTGTCGGGTTAGAGCCTGGCTGATCGGTTGATCGGGATGATCAACAAAATAAAGCTGATAACGAATTTCAAATGTGTCTTCAGATAGGGCTTGGGGTGTCAGATGGATCAGCAGGCGATCGCCACATCGCATGGGTTTAAAGAAATCTACGCTGGCATGAACAATGGGAACGGCTCCCTCTACACCCGAAAAAAAATGGCGCAAATTTATCTCGGAAGCCGCTAAGGCTGCTTCATAGGCTTCATGACACATCGACAAGACGTTGGCAAAATAGACCACCCCAGCGGCGTCAGTATCGGAAAAGTGAACCGTTCGTTGATAGACAAAAGCCATGACTCAACCCATTGGCAAACGATAGCGTCAAAAAATGACGCAAAAAAATTAGGAGTCAGGCAACCTCACTCCCATACTTCATCCATATTTTCAAAAAACGAAGTTTCTGTTCCCGGCAAGAACTCGACTGAACATTGCCGGGAATTAATCAGAAACTACTTCTCAGTGCTATCCTTAAAGGACGAGAAGAAAGCCTGATTCAGGAGAGAAGCCTTGATTAAGAATGCTCGTCTCCCGAATGCTATTTGGTTTTGGCGCTGAATAAAGCTGCTTGTCAGGCAGACATGCTACCGCTTCTAGAACCGCGCTCATTGCCACCTTGGCGAGGTTTGGCTTTGTTGACTCTGATTTCTCGACCGAGCCATTCCGCTCCGTCAAGCTCAGCGATCGCCGCATCCTCTTTTGCATCATCTTCCATTTCAACGAAAGCGAAACCTCGCTTCCTACCAGTTTCTCGATCTGTGGGTAAGCTGACCCGGCTGACTTTGCCGTACTCAGCAAATACTTCAATCAGATCTTCTTCGGTAGCCTGAAAAGACAGGTTGCCAATGTAAATAGTCACGATCCTCTCCAATCCAAATCAAATGAGGGTGAGTTCAGAAAACGGTGAAGGAGTGCTAGCCGCAAATCCTTGTAACCTGTTGCTGAACTGTGTCTCGCTGTAATAATAGCCCATATAAATCTAAATGGCAGCAGTATGTCAGCAAAACCTGTATATGTTGTTTCAGGCGTCTGCCTTTACCGAACCACTTGCTTCATATACTCACCCCACAAGAGTGCAGCTTGAGAACTGGCTCCCCCGGTGGGGGTGTTGTCGTCGTTGCCAAACCAGATGCCCGTCACCAGATCTTGCTGGGGCAAATATCCGACAAACCAGAGATCGGTATTGTCATTGGTCGTCCCTGTTTTACCCGCTTCACCCAACCCCAAATAAGCATTGCGCCCCGTCCCCGATCGAACGACGCCCTGAAGGACACCTGTCATCGTCTCGGCAACATTGGCATCTAATATGGTCACGTTGGCTTCAGCGTCTTGAGCATAGTCATAAATCACGCGGCAGGTGGTAATGTCATTGCGATCGCTGCAATCACTACTATCCAAAATTCGCTGAATGGTATGGGGACGATTTCTTACTCCGCTATTAGCTAATACGCCATAGGCTCCGGTCAGCTCCAGCAGCGTGACTTCACTTTGCCCCAGCACCAAACCGGGTACAGGGTTGAGTTCAGATTTAATGCCCATGCGATGCGCCAGATCGACGACCGTGTTCAGCCCCACATCTTGTGCCACCCGTAGCGCAATCACGTTGGCAGACTGGGCGGTGCCTGAATACATATCTAAACTGCCGGATGAGCAACCCGAAAACACCTGCCCACCCCAAGAGAAGTCAGCACATGAATAACTGGTTCGGGGAGAGATGCCCTTTTCAATAGCCGCCGTGTAGGCAAACACTTTGAAGGTTGAACCGGGTTGCCGAATGGCTTGGGTGGCACGATTAAACTGGCTTTCTTGAAAATCAACCCCACCCACCATTGCCAACACTCCTCCAGTTTTGGCATCAAGCGTTACCAGAGCTCCCTGGGTATAGCCCGAAGCATCGCCGGTGGATTCAATAAAGCTGGGCAAACTGCTATCGGCAAACGACTGCATCCGCCGATCGAGGGTGCTTTCAACAATAAAGTTGCCTTCTTGAGCCAGTTGCTGCCCCAACAGATCTTCGAGTTCTAAAAAAACTTGACTGTAGAAATAGGGTCCGATCGTACTGCGCAATTCTTCAATCGCGGCTGGATTAATGTCAATACGCGATCGCCGTGCCCGTTGGGCTTCTTCCAGGCTGATTTTGCCTTGAGCTGCCATACGATTGATAATGCGATCGCGCAATTCTACGGCAGTACCATAATCTTGCACAGGATTGTAAATATTCGGAGCAGGCAAAATTCCCACCAGCGTTGCCGCTTCAGAAACATCTAAATCTTTTGCCGACTTACCAAAGTAAAACTGCGCTGCATCTTCAAACCCATAGGTGCCGCTGCCCATGTAGACCCGATTCATATAGGTCAGCAACACAAAATCTTTGCTGTAATAGGTTTCTAACTTCAGCGCCACAATCGCTTCACGCACTTTGCGCGAGGCAGAGTCTTCGGTGCCGACATAATCTCGAAAAATACTCCGCGCCAGCTGTTGGGATAGCGTACTGCCCCCTTCTCGAATTTCACCGCCTCGCAGGTTGGTCAACAGGGCGCGCAAAATGCCGATCGGGTCGATGCCCATATGCCAATAAAAGCGCGAGTCTTCCGATGCCAATAAGGCATCCGGTAGGTACGGAGAAAACTCGGATAACTGTTTCATCTCCGCATGGGTCTGATTGCGCGGCACCCGCAGCGGAGTCTCCTGATCGCGAGCATAAACAATCACAGGCCCCTGGATGGAGGTGGGCAGGGGATAGACACTAAAGCGCTGCCACTGGACAACGATTCCCAATATCACCAGAGCCGTTATCCCACTGACCCCATAGAATCCGTATTGCAGTGCTTTGATATACCACGGGGGTGGATCGACGTATTGCAGTCTGACAGCCGCCGCTAACTCCGGGGGACCCAGGGTTAAAACATCTTTGTTTCGCAGGGAAATGTAAGTAATGCGGCGTTTGCCTTTATAAATGCCGTTTGTAGAATTTTCATCCTGAAGGAAAAAATGAGGATTGTCTTTGCCACTTTCTCGATTAATCGAAAGATGAACCTGACTCACAACGGTATTGCGCACCACAATATCGCATGACCGAGAACTGCGACCCAGGAGATAGCGATCGCCTAAAAGCGGATAAACCTGCGCTTTTTCTTCCTCGGCATCTTGCACCCATAACTCTGGCACTCTGGCATCTGGCTTGAGTCTGAGTTTAGAAAAATTGACTTTGGCAACCGTTTGAACCGCCTGAGTGATGCTGTTCAGCAGGGTTTTGGTGGGATTAGGGGGTTGAGGAGAGGGTGGGGATGGAGTCATGTAAGACAGGCTGGGAAACTACATGCAAAACTGCTCATCAAACACATCTGGTAGAAACAGTATCACACCCTTATTTTACTTATTGCATTTCAAGTCCATCTTGCATGAATTCTATATCTCCTTCAACGTGGGATGAGCAAGTGCTCAGGAGCACATGTAAATTAATCTATCTTGCTATTTGAGAGAGCGACGGCTCTGCCGTCGCTCTCTCAAATAGCAAGACATTGATGTGTATTGGTGACGTTACGCTGCCAAAATACTGCCAAAACGATAGGCTGACGCGATTATGGCGGTATGCAAGTTTGTTAAGTAAAGAAACGGTGTTGTGGGGCGCGGAGCGCCCCACACCATCAGACTGAATCAATCTGTACAGCGATCGCGTTATTCATTTGCCCATTCAAAGGCATCCCGCTTGGCATGAACGCTTTTCAGGTGCTTTTTGACCGTATCTAACGCAATGTGCAATTCGGCAGCGATCGCCTTGTACGTCAGATTAGAGCGACGCAAAAGCCAAACTTCTGCCTCACGGCTGGTCAACCGATAGCGATGAGCCTCCGCCATCGCTAAATTTTTCAGAGCTTGTTTACGGTCTTCCAACGTGACCAACAGGCACGGAGACGGACTACCGGAAACCTTCATCCAGCGAGCGCGAATTCGTAATGTAGTACGGTCTGTCTCAATTTTGTCGTCAATAATCCAGAGATAGTCTGGAAACAGATGGCGACTTTCGATCAATGCCTCACAAATATGCCAGACCTGTTGAGGAACAGTGTCTAAATCTTGATCGGTGTGAATGAGTTGATGGCATAAGTGATGAGCCAGGGCGTTGGCATAAATCACCTTTCCTTGCTCTGTCAGAATTAAAACGCCATCAATTTGACTTTCTATCACCTCCTTTACAAAAACAGACGGTTGATCACCGAGTGTAACGGCAGGTTCAGATCGAGAACTCTGAATCGGTTCAGAGAGTTTAGTTGATTGGTTGGGTGTGTCAATTACAGTGTTCATTATTGGGGGCTTTGAATGAACTCTACATGACTTCTTGTCAATGGCTAAAACTAATGGTCTGTCCCATCAATGAAGGCAGGAAAAGGAGGTTTTACTCCCCTACAAGAATTTGATCCCTGCATCCTACCGATCAAAATTGACAGTCCACTAAATTGACGAGTAACACGATCACACCGTTTGAAAGACAGAGAGAGGGTGAGATTCCTCTGGGAGGCTTTGCCTCCCAACTCGGCTGTTGCACAATTTGGGGTTGGCAACACAGGTTGATCCGTTACTCAGTTATTTCATTGGTAGAAGCTTGACTCTATCGAAAGTCACAGAAACGATAACAGCCACTAGCTCTATGCCACTACAATGATTGATCCGTAAATTTCGGCACATGAGAGTTACGACAGCCCAATTCTCAAGTCCTAGACTGACCAGTTGAAGAACTGGAAGGTCTTTTCTGGAATGGGCGTTTCGTAGAATAGCTGCAAGACTCAGGATCCTGGCAAACATGATCTAAGCCTTGGTTAGATGGGTTCCAGGCGATCGCAACTTAACTCAAACCCGGACGTCTATGTTGGGCAGATCGGCAACGCCACGCTGCCCAACACAAATCTTCGGTTGTATTAAATTCACGATCCTCAGCGATCGCAATCCCTGTGGGTCAAAAATGGGTGGAGCAGCACGACGCGCCACTCTCAAGTCAGCCACAAACTCGATCCTCTCGATCCAAATGATGGCTGTGCTACTACGTTTCAACGGCTCCGGACTCAGATCCGCCCATTAACTGTTAAGAAAATTAGCGACCGTTGCTTTATTCTGCATGGCAAAAGGGGCATACTATTTCCTTAATCGGTCGTCCTTAAAATAATGATTTTGGCTGGTGCGGACAAAGTCCGCACCAGCCAAAATCGTTCTATAGTTCTACGCAATTCAGTCAGGACATCAGGGGGGGTGGGGGCGGTGCCCCCACGCAGGGGTTTCACCCCTGCACCCCCTCCTGACCCTAATGCGTACCGCTATGAAGTCACTACCGTTTTATCGTCGCGTTCCCTTTACGGAGAAGTTAACCATGCCTCAGGACACCCAGTCACAACGTTTTGTCGATGGTTTTGCTGTCGGAGAACTCACCGGTCGGCTGAAATACGAAGCGCCCCGGCAGTTCAAAGACTGGATTACTCTTGCCAAACTCAAAGATTTTCGGGGTGTTTTGCAGAAATACAACTACAGCATTACGGGCATAACGGTGCATCCATCCGACCCGGAGCAAATTTTGGTTGTGGCAGAAAAAACGGCAGACGGCACCAACCCCAATATCATTCAAGCATTTGGCAAAGGCGATCGCTTCATGGACGGCTGGGCGACTGGATGTTTGGCAGGGTTACTGCGGTATGCCCAACCCGAACGGGTTGAAGAATGGGTAAAAGTCGAAAACCTCGATGCCATTCAACAAGTAGTAGATCAAGAAGGCTATGAAATCAAGTCTTTAAAACTCCACCCTGAGAAAAAGCAATGGATCTCTGTGATCGTAGAAAAACTATAGCGCTTCGCGCTCGGCTAGAACCCGATTATTGTTTGCAAGCCATGCTCTGCATGGCTTGCAAACAATAATCTGTACTCCACTCAATCGAAAATCGCTATAGGGATCAGTGACGCTGTATAAGATAGCTAATTTTGATTGAAAAAAGAGTACCCGCCGAGGGGAATGTTTCTCAGGGGGTAGTGTTGCCATCATAAGGACATGTTGATAAGCCCAGAGCGATGAAGCCCAGGGCAAGCAAGCTCAACCAAGCGATACCTCAACGCTTCACCGCTTTATCAACCCAACACACTATATGAAAGGAGACTACTTCAATGCAAACTCAAGTAAACATCGCCCCTTTAAGCTGCACACTCAGTGACATCAGCATTTCCGCTCCTGGTCCTAACCCCGATGAAATCATCCGCACAGGCGAACCATTCAGCCTGCGTGTGAAAGTCACCTTCGGGGGTCCTGGTGCCGCTGCGTTGATGCCTCTGAATTTGCCGATCAAAGTGACCTACTTTGCAGAGTCCTATGGTCCTGGCGATGAAATCGAATTGGGTGTCGCTACCGCTTCCACCTCTGGTGCCGTTTTGTCGTATGACTTGATTGCAAACATCCCAGCAGCAAAATCCGCAACGCTTGATGCTGAGCGCGTTTATAAACTAGCAGCTGTATTGCGTGTGGGTGCGATCGCATTCCCTGCACTGGTGAATGGTTTCACTGAAGGGTTGGCTGTTCAAGTCTACAATCCGTAAACCGCATCTTACAGATCAGGGATGCCTTAATCCCTGGCTCCCTGATCTGCAAGTGCAACGTATGAGACTGAGCACTTAGGATAAGACACGCAACTGGCAGGTACCCTCAAGTGCCTGCCAGTTTGCGTAGCAAGACCATCAACCCTTAGCAGAGATGAGGATACTGTCATGAATCATTCTGAAATAGTAACCACTCAACTCAACTGTCAAGTTTCTGACTTAGCCATTTGCGCCATTGACCAGCCATGGAAAGCAGAGGTTGAGTTCGCCGACCCCGTTGAGTTAAGCCTCAAATTGTCGTTTAGCGATAATGCCAATGACCACTTTGTTCATATGCTGATGCCATTGGGGCTGAACATTTGGATCTCGTTTTATGCCAAGCCTTATAGCCCCGAGCCAGAGATTCAATTGGGCGATGTCACCCTGAAAACAATGGCAGATGTTTTCAATTATTCTCCCAAGTTGAGATTAGAAAAAGGGTTGGCAAGCCTGGGTTTAACTGCCGATCAGGTATACCAAATCGAGGCGATCGCCCGTGTGGGCAATTCTCCCTTTCCCATGCCCACGTTAATTCGGGGATATATTAAAGGGCTAACGTTACCTTCAAGTCGCCTATTGCCCATGGAAACCCCTGTAACGATTCCTGTGGTCAAAAAAACAACATCCTCTCGCCGAAAAAATCAAAAATCGACACCCGATTAACCCCACGGGTTTCCATCAGTGGTGCTGATTTTGGGTATGAAATTGCCTGTGAAACTTTCAGTTTCACAGGCAATTTCATATGTACCTCATAAGGTATAGTGCCTCGCACCTGAATAGATGGCGGGGGTTGAGAGAGAGCCGCGCACCGCGCGGCTCTCTCTCAACCTTGCGTACGTTACCCCCTTGAAAATGGCGATAAACCCAAAATAATTTCAAGTGCAGGTGTATTAAAGTGCGATTGTACTGATAATGTAGGATCAAGTGCTTGCGCCTGGTTTTGCATGATTCCACTGCAACTGACTTTAAAAAACTTCTTGAGCTACCGCGATGTCACGTTAGATTTTAGTGGCTTGCATGTAGCTTGTATTTCCGGTGCCAATGGGGCAGGGAAATCCTCTCTATTAGAGGCGATCGCCTGGGTGATTTGGGGTGAAAGTCGGGCAGTTGCAGAAGATGATGTCATTCATCAAGGTGAAACCGAAGCACGGGTCGATTTTTGTTTTGACTATCATCACCATACCTATCGCGTCATTCGCACCCGCTATCGGGGGCAAACCAGTTCGTTAGAGTTTCAAGCCAAAACGCCTCAAGGCTTTCGATCGCTGACAGAACGCGGAATGCGGGCAACGCAGCACTTGATTTTGCAACATTTGCGGCTCGATTATGAAACATTCATCAACTCTGCTTACTTACGCCAGGGGCGAGCCGATGAGTTTATGCTCAAGCGTCCGGGCGATCGCAAACAAATTTTGGCAGATTTGCTCAAGCTCGATCAATATGACAACCTGGCAGAACGAGCCAGAGAGCGATCGCGCCAGCTCAAAGCCGAGTTAACCTTACTAGAACGCAATCAAGAGGCGATCGCCAGCCAACTTCAACAAGAAGATGCCTTACTGAGCGAACAAGCCCATCTCAATACGCGTCTTGCCGAATTGCAACGGCAGCAAGATGAGGCGTCTGCTCAGCTCAAACAGCTTCAAGCCAGACAACAGCAACGGCAAACCTGGAACCAGCAGTTGAGCTTGCAACGGCAACAATATCAACACCTGAGTCAAGACATTCAACGGTTGCAGCAGGAATTCACTGCCACCCAACACCAACAGCACACCCTGGCAGATCGTTTGAGAGAAGCCGGGGCGATCGCCAATGGTTATGCCCAGTTTCAACAGCTGCAACTTGAAGAAGAGCAGCAAACTGCTAAGTTTCATGCCCATCAAGCAGCAATTGCCCAGCGGCAACACCTGCATCAGCAACGGCAACAGGCGATCGCCGACGTAACCCAGCGTATTCAACAGGTAGAAACGCAATTAGACACCCTGCACCAGCAAGAGCAAGAACTCCAGCAAACTTTAAACAAAGCAGAAACGCTGGAAACGGCGCTGCATCATCTTCAGCAATCGCGTGCCCGGTTAACGGCATTAGATCACCTCCAGGTGCAAGCAACGCCTCTGCTCCATCGCAAACAACAATTGCAGGCTGGGTTAGATCGGGTGCAAACCCGACTTAGTGCCCGGTTGGATGAGTTGCGATCGCTCTCGGCGCAGTTAGAAACCCAACAGCAACGACAACCCAAACTTCAGCAAGCCGTCTTAGACATTGCCCAACAAGTCGAGTATTTAGAACAACGCCGCCTTTATCAACAAAAAGTTCGTGAGAAAGGGTCAGAACGACGCAATTTTTTAGAACGGCTGCAAGAACGTCAGCGGGATTATGAACGGCAACTGGCAGAGCTGGATCAAAAGATTCAGATGTTAGAACAGCATCAAGGCATACGGGAGCAGGGGTCAGACTTGGGTGCGATGGCGCAGCTGGG
>NZ_JBSLYH010000032.1:0-97004 GCF_055793305.1 Calyptranema fuscum S582 | reverse complement strand
CACCCTTCACCCTCCACCCTTCACTCCTCACGCTTCAATTCTTTCGCCAGGTCTTGCATGGGCAAAATGCGATCGCAAAAAAACAACGTTCCAGCCGTAATGCAGACGGGAATGGCAAACAAATTTAAGAACGGGACGCTAATCAACACCAGACAGAGCAGCCCAAACGTAGCACTGGCAGGTAAACTCTGTCTGATAATGCCGAGTTTTGCCCGAAAGGACAAGCGCCGTCGTTCTAACGCCGGATCTAGAAAATCTAGACAGACAATGGTAGCTGCCAGGGCAATGCCCCCAACCGTGGCGATCGCCGTTCCCGCACCCGGTACCACGTTAAATAACAACAACCCGACTCCCACACTCAGGCTCAACACTAGCTTCTTTAATTCATACATTACCGCCCGCCAGATATCTCGTACAGCACTTCCAATGCCATCTGGCAAAATCGGTAAGTGTCCGGTGCGCTGTTTTTCTAACTCTTCCGATAACTTGCCATACCAGGGAGACCCCAAAATCACCCCAAACTGCAACAGCACAAACCCCGTTGCCAGCAACAACAACACCGTCAGCAATAACCGCAGCACCCATCGCAGCAATAACAACCCCCAATTGGGCAGTTGGTTAGCCCATTGGGGCAATTGCAGATGCCAGTCGGGCAACTGAAACCAGCCATCCGGTAGCGTCAGATGCCACGTGGGTAGGGAGGGAACCCAGGCGGGTAAATGCATCATCCAGGCAGGCAAATGCAGCGTCCAATGAGGCAGGTGCGTCACCTGTTGCGATACATCGCCTGCCCAGATCGGTAAATCTGCCAGCAACGCATCAATCCCGCGTAACCCAATAACGAACGCTCCGGTATAAAGAATAATGCCCACCACCAGATTGAGCAAAATGGGCATCAACACATATCCCCACAGCCGAGGCATCCGGATGAGCAAGATTAATGCCCGAAACGGGTAGGTAACGCCTAAAAACAATCCCAGAGGTGCCCGTAGCATAGTCAAAGTCCTTATCAATAAGGCAAGAAAAAAATCGCGATGGTGAAACGATCAGCCAACATATTAGAATTTAACAAATCGACAGTTAACTCAAAGATTGTATAAAGACGAGCAAGTAAACTAATGAGAGGGCTTTAGAGGCGCGTATATTTACGGAAAAGCTAAAGAAGTCAATCTTGCGCCTTAGACAAGTCAACGAGATAGCACTTGAACTTTCCATCAAAGAAGAGGTAATAACAGCATGAGCGTAAAGCAGCGTGGAGCCACGATCTGGTTTACAGGGTTAAGTGGAGCAGGCAAAACCACCATCAGAATGGCAGTGGAGCAAGAACTACGTGCGCGTGGACTGAAAGTTGAAGTTCTAGATGGTGATATTGTCCGCGAAAACTTGACACGCGGCTTAGGGTTTAGTAAAGAAGATCGGGATGAAAACATCCGCCGCATCGGCTTTGTGGCTCACCTGCTCAGTCGTAACGAAGTCATTGTGCTAGTTTCTGCCATTTCTCCTTACCGCAACATTCGGGAAGAAGTCAGAGAACGGATTGGCAACTTCGTTGAAATATTTGTCAACGCACCTCTAACCGTTTGCGAAGAACGGGATGTCAAGGGGCTGTATAAGAAAGCACGCGCTGGCGAAATCAAGCAGTTCACCGGAATTGATGACCCTTACGAGGCTCCTCTCAATCCTGAAGTTGAATGCAGAACCGATCTAGAAAGCTTGGAAGAAAGCGTCGAGAAAGTGCTGACTTATTTAGAATCAGCGGGCTATGTTCCTAGTTCTCTAGCCTCCAAAGCGTAGGCTGCTGTCAGACGAGTGATTGAACAACACGAAATTCGGAGTTAAAACAAACGGGGTACCTGCACAGGTGCCCCATTTTTTGTGAATAAGTTGCCAGATGGCGATCGCTCATAACCTTATACCAATTCTCTAAATTCGATTTAAAAATCCTTGTAGAGGCGCACGGCCGTGCGCCTACAGATGACCGTTTGTAGTGCTATTTTTTGAAATTGGGATTATTCAGTGATAACGCAGGGAGAACCTACAATGCCTGCAAGAAAGCCTGACCATTTGACCTCTGAAGACGACAATTGAAGCTCAGAGCTTGGAAATTGGAGTAATTTGCTCGACATTCCGGGTTCTGAGCTTAATTTTTGGAGTAAAAAGGTCAAAGCTTGGAGTAAAAAGGTTGAAGTTTCAAGCAAAAAGGTCAGAATTCCGAGTTCTAAGGTCGGAGTTTTGCGTTTTGAAGGCGAAAGATAGAGTCAATATCCATTTGAATGGGAGATGTGACGGATACCTGTAGAGGTTTGGCAATGCCAAACCCTTACCGAATCTTAGATGGGTCCCCTAATCTATTTAATTTGGTATGAGAACAAAATTGATTTTGCTTAAAAGCCAACGTTTTGTGTGTGGAGGCTGACATTCCAGGGGTTAAAGGTAAAGGATAGAGATTTGTAGGGCTTGGCAATGCCAAACCCCTACAGATAGCGATCGCTTTCCCTCAATGGGAATTCTATCAATGAGGTGCATTGGTGGAATATTGTGAAATACAACCCAGACAAACATCACAGGCGATCGCTCCGGTTAAAGGGATATGACTATTCATCTCCGGGTGCGTATTTCATCACCATTTGCACCCATCAACGTGAATGTTTGTTTGGTGCCGTTGTGAATGGTGAAATGCGGTTGAGCGAATACGGACAGATTGCGTCAAATGAGTGGCTGCGATCGCAAGATATTCGGCAAGAAATTAATTTCGATGCCTGGGTGATTATGCCAAATCACATTCATGCCATTGTATTGATTCAAACCTCTGATTTACCACAACATCCTGTAGGGGCGCACGGCCGTGCGCCCCTACCCAACGATGCGTCCCTATGTCATGGGATCGCGTACCGCAGACCTCGTTCCCTTTCATCATTCGTTACGGGATTTAAATCGGCAACAACCAAACAAATCAACGTTATGCGGAATGCACCAGGAACCTTGCCAAACCCCTACAGATAGCGATCGCTTTCCCTCAATGGGAATTCTATCAATGAGGTGCATTGGTGGAATATTGTGAAATACAACCCAGATAAACATCACAGGCGATCGCTACGGTTAAAGGGATATGACTATTCATCTCCGGGTGCATATTTCATTACCATTTGCACCCATCAACGTGAATGTTTGTTTGGTGCCGTTGTGAATGGTGAAATGCAGTTGAGCGAATACGGACAGATTGCGTCAAATGAGTGGCTGCGATCGCAAGATATTCGGCAAGAAATTAATTTCGATGTCTGGGTGATTATGCCAAATCACATTCATGCCATTGTATTGATTCAAACCTCTGATTTAGCACATCACCCTGTAGGGGCGCACGGCCGTGCGCCCCTACCCAACGATGCGCCCCTACCCAACGGTGCGTCTCTACGTCATGGAATTGCGTACCGCAGACCCCATTCTCTTTCATCATTCGTTGCGGGATTTAAATCGGCAACAACCAAACAAATCAACGTTATGCGGAATGCATCAGGAACCTCCGTTTGGCAGCGCAATTATTACGAACATATTATTCGTAACGAGGAATCTCTACACCATCTGCGGCAGTATATTCACAACAATCCTCTGTCATGGCAGAAAGACCAGTTGCATCCAGATATTTCATCAAAGTGGTAATGACGATCGCTATCAAACAATCTGCGATCGCCTCTTGCGAGAATCCGGATATCTGCTTTTTCTTAGGAATAGGAATTAAATAACTCCGATGATTTGTTGTACGGGCGAACGGCCGTTCGCCCCTTCAAACGATTCAATATTCGATCTTATTTAATTCACGATCCTTAGCGCTACTGAAGCTCGCCTAACTGGTCTCAAATCGCGGCATTCCCTAACTCTGTGTCAATGATGAAACAGAGCTAAGCAAGCGTTCGACATCGGCGTTGGCGTCTAAAAAAGAAAACAAATGACGCAAGCGAATCTTTCCAGCGCGATCCAAGACAAATTGAGCCGGTAGCGGTGCGCCCAATGCTTGCCCCAGTTTATATTTACGAAACACACGACAGCCCGGATCAACCAGCAATGGCATTTTTAAACCCAGATCGCGCACAACAATCTGGCTCTGGCGTTGATCTGTACTGGTGATCATCAGCACCTCAGCACCCCGATCGACAAACTGTTCATAGGCATCATTCAGTGCTTTGATGTGGGGATAGCAAAAGGGACAATATTGTTTTTCGGTAAAGATACGGGTAAAGGCTAAAACGACGGGACGTTTTTGCCCAATTTCATCTGTTTTTTTGATGCCTACATAGTCTGATAACCGGACGGTTTGCCCGGTTTGAATGTTCAGCAATTGGAACGGGGGCGCAAGCGAACCGATGCTGAAATCATTGGTAGCTGGAATAGGAAAAAAGTTTTTGAAAAAGCGATCGCTAAACAGTCCGGTAAAGTCGGTAGAGGTGAGCATGGGATTAGGGGTGAGGAGATACTGTCCTGGATTGGGTTTGGACTCGGTTGAACTATATAGCAACCGTCGAGACGGTTAAATCAGGAGGTTGTGTGAGAACCCTCGCTCCGCGAGGGTTCTCACACAACCTTTGCCTTAATCGACCTCTCGACTGCCATATATTAAAGTTTATGGTTAGAAGCGCGGCGTCGCCGCGCTTCTAACCATAAACTTTCAGTCTGATTAAATCCACGATCCTAAATAGCTTTTGCCCATGTTTCTGCCCATTTCAAATTCTTCTGGGCTTCTTCCATGGTATTCGCTTCCGAATAGAGGCGCAGCACGGGTTCGGTGCCGCTAAAGCGGATCAGCAACCAGCTTTGATTTGCCAACTGAAATTTATACCCATCGATCGCTAACTGATCAATCACAGCTTCACCCGCAATTTCTTGAGGCGGATTGGTTTCAAGTTGTTTTAACAAACGCGATCGCACGTCCATATTTGCCAGGGGCAGGTCAATGCGATCGTAGGCAGAGGAAAACCCTGTTTTCTGCTGAAGTCCGCTATAAAGGTCGCTCAAGTCTTGACCAAACTGGACGATCGCTTCTAATACATACAACGCCGACATCAAGGCATCGCGTTCGGGAATGTGGTTGCCATAGCCAATGCCACCGGATTCTTCACCTCCTAAAAACACCTGCGCTTCTAACATCCGATCGGCAATATATTTATAGCCAATTGGGGTTTCATACAGCGGTAAGTCGTAGAGTTTGGCGACCAGTGGAATCAGGTTTGACCCACTGATAGTTTTGACAATTTCGCCGCTAAAGCCCCGGTGTTCTGCCAGATGAGCAATCAAAACTGGGATCAACACCTGCGAACTGAGAAAGTTACCCTGTCCATCTACGGCTGCAATGCGATCGCTGTCTCCATCAAATACCAGACCCACAAGTAACCCGTCGGGATGCGACTGGCGATGCCCCTGGATGGCTTCAAATAAGCCGCTGAGGTAGCGGGGCAGGGGTTCGGGTGCGCCGCCTGCAAAAGTTGGATCATGGCTGCTATTGAGTTCGTGGATGGCAACCCCCAGCAATCTTTCCAGTCCCGTTGCCGCAGCACCATGCATAACATCGGCAAAGACCGTCAGTTTGCCACTGGCGATCGCCTCTTGAATCAGAGGGATATTCACCCGTGCCTTGAGCCCTTCGCAATAGCTATCCCAGGGGTCGAAGGTGCTGAAAGACCCAGGCTCGTCTTTGATGATGCCCGTCTCACCATCAGCCAACATGGTTTCAATCGTTTTCGTCACTTCTGGCGGCACAGAGCCACCAAAACCACCCTTGACCTTTAAACCCGAATAAATTGCCGGGTTATGGCTTGCTGTAATCACCAAAGCACCCAGTGCATTCATCTGTTTGGCAGCCCAGCTAAACGCGGGCGTTGGGGCATAGGAGTCTGATAGCACTACATCAAATCCGGCTGCTTGCACGGCTTCTGCGGTTGCTTTAGCAAACTCAGGAGAAAGAAACCGTCGATCGTAACCGACAACCACTGTACGACTGGCGATCGCCTTGCCATAAGCCTGTTCCAGCGCTTTTGCTGCCAGAGGGGCAACGCGAATCAGTCGCTCAAAGGTAAAATCTGCTGCGATGACGCCTCGCCACCCATCGGTACCAAACGCAATAGGCTTACCGGCAAAGGATGCAGGAGAAGGTTGAACCGCCATAATCAAGATTTGCCTCAAGGGGAACCAATAGTCGCAGTGAACGTATGAAATTCGCTTTGCAAAACGACGGACATACGCCCTGCTGCTGTGAGTATATCCACAGAAATGACCCCCCTGCCAGGACAAGTCGCACTCCTTTGAAGAGATTTCATGGTTACGATAAAAAGTCTCTTACACCGATTTATAGCGCTATGCCGATTGATTCAGTCCAGTGTTATGGGGCACTCCGCGCCCCACAACACCGTTTCTGTACTGAACGACCATACACACCGCTACATATAGCAGCCAAAGGGCTAATCAGGACGGGGGCAGGGGTTTCACCCCTGCCCTAATTACCCCATTCATTGCCATAACGTCCTACGCTGAAAGACCTCCGAGTTGTTTTTTGAGAGCCTTGCAGAGCAAGGCTCTCAAAAAACGACGGTCAGCTTTCGCTCTCGACCCTTATTGCCAACGGTATTTGAGCAAGATTGCAGATGGGATGGGGGCACAGCCCCTACCCCATCTGCAATCTATGCTTTTTAATGGGGATGCGGCTCCCAAAAAATCTGTGGCTTAGGCAATTAGAACACTTCGTCCCCATAGGGGGTGGCATGGAGGTCACTGGCTAACGTCGGTTTATTGCGTGTCAGCCTACCCAATCCTGGAGCGATCGCTATATGATTTAGATAAGATAATTTGCAATCTGTCTACCGAGTAAACTCAGGAATGTTATGTGTTTAAAGTCACACGTTCTATACTGACCTTGATCCTTCCGCAATCTCAGGGGCGATCGCCCAACATAGCGTTCTAGAACACTTATCCAGTCCAATCGAGTGCCTAACTTTTGAGTAATACAGCTTGGGAGTCAAGTATTTTTACTGATTTTTCAATACGCTTGAATTTCTGATCAGACTTGATTAACCTTAAGAAAGGTTTTAGTTGAAAAAAGCATCAGCAATAATACTTATCCTTCATTCAAACTGTTTAGGTAATTCTGTTTAGGTGAGTCTTCTCTATTTTCTGAGGCTTTTGAACATCAGGGGCACCCAAGTTTTGTTCTGGTCATGGCATCAAGATCTCAATAAAAATTATGGATAATCACTGCCATCGGCTCTTAATCGTTGACGACGACCCCAACATGATTCTCCTGGCAAGGGATTACCTGGAGCTCAAAGGGTTTTCAGTCGCTACAGCCGAAAATGGTCTTCAAGGGATAGCACTTTTAGAACAAGAATCTCCTGACCTAATCATTTGCGACATGATGATGCCTGGGATGAATGGTTATAGCTTTGTAGAACGGGTAAAGGCAAACCCGAAAACTAAAAAAATCCCTGTTTTGTTTTTATCTGCCAGCAGTAAAGCCAAAGATCAGGCAGATGGGTTAAAGGTCGGGGCAGAAGCTTATATGCTCAAACCCTTTGACCCAGAGGAATTGGTCGCCAAGGTCAATCACATTTTAGAAAGCAAAGCGTGTTCGAATGGCGCAAGCTTGCTCTAACCCTGAACGCTAGTCGTTCAATCCATAGCATTGAGGGTGCGCGCCCTGTGGGCGCGCACCCTCAATGTTTGCTAGACAGGCTTTAACTATCGGCTTTGCCAAAGGTCGTGAAGTGCCATCCTTTGCGCTGATCGCCGGTGATATCAAACACCACATGTTTGACGATGGTGTATTCCTCTAAGGCATAGTGAGACATATCTTTGCCAATGCCGCTTTGTTTGAAGCCGCCATGAGGCATTTCGCTGGCGATCGCCAGATGGTCATTCACCCAAACGGTGCCGCATTCCATAGCCGCTGAAACCCGCATGGCTCGTTGTACATTTGCAGTCCAGACACTACCCGCCAGACCGTAAGCAATATCATTACCCAGGGCGATCGCCTCTGCTTCATCGCTAAAGCGGTTGACTACCACAACGGGCCCAAAGATTTCTTCCTGCACACAGCTGGCGTCTTGCGGAGCATCGACCAAAATGGTCGGCGGATAGTAAAACCCTTCTCCTTCGGGCAACTCACCCCCTAGCGCCACCCTGATCCCCTGGGCTTTGGCGTCCTGCACATAGCCATGCACCTTATGGCGCTGAGCCTGACTGGAGAGGGGTCCAATATCGGTATCGTCGGCAAAGGGATGCCCGACTTTTACCTGGCTCGACAGCTCGACAAAGCGATCGAGAAATTGGTCAAAAACTTCATTTTGCACATAAATCCGAGTGGCAGCTGTACAATCTTGCCCCGAATTCACATAGGCACCCACGACCGCACTATGCGCTGCCGCTTCGATATCCGCATCCGCAAATACCAAAAATGGAGCTTTTCCGCCCAATTCCAGCGTCACCCGCTTCACCATTGGGCTAGCCAGTTCGGCAATGCGTTTACCCGTGCGTGTGCTCCCTGTAAAGCTGACCATGCGAATGTCGGCATGGGTGCAAATGGCTTCGCCCACCTCTGCGCCGCCGGTGACGATGTTGATCAAGCCTTCGGGTAGTCCCGCTTCCAGGGCAGTTTTTGCCAACTCGATCGTCGTAATCGGGGTATTGGGTGCCGGTTTTAGCACGACTGCATTCCCTGCTGCCAACGCGGGTCCCAATTTCCAGATTGCCATCATAAACGGATAGTTCCAGGGCGTGATAGCACCGACCACGCCAATGGGTTCACGCCGGATCAGGCTGGTGTATCCCCCAACATATTCTCCGGCAGCTGCCCCATCTTGCCGCCGCACCACCGATGCAAAGTAGCGCAAATTGTCGATGGAAAAGGGAATATCGCCATTAACGGTGAGCTTTAAGGCTTTGCCAGCATTTTGGCTTTCCAGCCGCGCCAGTTCTGCCGATTTTGCCTCCAGAGCATCGGCAAATTTCAACAGTGCCAAACTGCGATCGCCATACGACATCTTGCCCCAAATCGCTTGTGCTTTTTTCGCGGCTACGACTGCCCGATCGACATCGGCAGCGCTACCCAACGCAACGGTGGCAAACACGTCTCCGGTGGCGGGATCAATCAAATCTTCGCTACCCGTAGAAACTAAATCACCGCCAATAACCATGGGGTAGTGAATCAATTTTTCTGTTGTAGAAACCATAAAAACCTCGGGGAGAGTGGGGATGGCAGGACATGAAACACGCCAAAACATGTATAGCCCTACACATAAGCGTTAGGACTAGGGGGGAGCAGGGGCTGCGCCCCCGCTCAAGGGGTTCCACCCCTCTACCCCGTCCTGGTCTAGATGCGTACTGCTATATCGCTAAAACAATAACGGTCTATCTTGATTTGGTTCTGTTCATTTAGCCTAATACTTCACGTCTGGATCAGGGCGTGATGTTCAACAGAATTAAGCTTTATGCGGTGTGCACGATCCTAAGGATCGTGGATTAAATAAGATCGAATATTGAATCGTTTGCAGGGGCGAACAGCCGTTCGCCCGTACAACAAATCATCGGAGTTATTTAATTCTCATTCCTAAGTACCCAGAAAACTAGGCATTGCTTAATCCAGCGATGCCATTAGGAGTGAGTGCCGTGCAAAGCGCGGCACTCACTCCTAATGGCATCGAGCAAATCAGTAACACTTGATGAGACGAGTTGATGTGGCGTACGCCACACCAACTTTGTTGAACAACTGGCGTATCATCTACGAGATGATGAATAAAACTATGGAGGGTGCCTATGCTATCGTCAATTTTCAAAGCCTCCATTCGACGGCTACTCGTTCTGGGATTATTGTTTTTGCTGCCCTTAGGGCTGATCGTTGCCTGCAATACACCTGACAGCGATCTGTCGGGCACGGCATCGACTCCGGCAATCGCTCTCGTGGTGGGGGTGCCGCAATGGCCGGGGTTTGGGTCTGAATATGTCGCCAATGAACTGGGCTTATTTCAAGAGGAAGGAGTTGAGGTCGAAGAGATCTTTTTTCCGGTACAAAGTGACTCTAACGCAGCATTTTTAACCGGAAAAGTCGATTTGATTTTAACCGGAATTCCCGACCTGATTACCATGGCAAGTCGAGAGCAAGGGTTGAAGTTATTAATGCTATGCGATTATTCCAACGGTTCGGATGGCATCTTGGGGCGCAATATTAACAGCCCTGCCGATCTCAAAGGAAAAACAGTCGCTCGCGAAGATTTATTGTTTCAGATCATGTTGTTACGCAAGTATTTAGAGCAAGGCGGGTTGACGGAAGCAGATGTCAATCTCGTGGTTATGCCTGCGTCGGATGCAGCCACAGCATTTGCCGCCAAGAAAGTCGATGCCGCCGTAACCTGGGAACCCTGGTTAACCAAGGCTGCCAGTGAGGGCGACGGCACGATTATCTTTACCTCCAAAGGCACCAATATTATTCCCGATGGCTTTGTCACCCGCGATCGCATTATTACGGAACGCAAACCAGAATTGCTGGCTTATTTCCGGGCGATCGATAAAGCGGTACAGCTGATTGACCAAAAAGACGCCAAAGCCATCGACATTATTGCCAAAAAACTGGGTGTCAGTGCCGACGAAGCCCTGCAACAAATGAACGGCGTGCAATTCTTTGACGTTGAGGACAATAAGGCGGTTGTATTTAACCCCCAAGATCCGATGAACATTTTTGATAGTTTGGAATTTGCTGCACAAACTGCCAAAGATATTGATCTGACCCCCGATCTCGTCGATACGAACGCTCTGGTAGACGATTCGATTATCAAAGCGTTATAAGCGATCGCTTATTGAGAGAAACACTGTCTCACAAACTCTAGGATGTGCTGATGAAAATCGTCCGTTGCCCGCATGTAACAGGCGTGGCCTGCGCCTTCTAACACCACCTTGCGGGCATTGGGCATCAGCTCAACCAGCAAATCTGCCTGTTGCGCCGGCACAATGCGATCGGGACTACCCCAGAGCGCCAGAGTCGGCAATCGGTTGCCTTTGAGTTTGTCCTGAAAGCGATCGATGCCAACGGGGGCGATCGCCACAAAGCCACTCAACTGATCGGCATGGGCAGCGACTAACGGCAAACTGTAGCGACCACTCATTGATGGAGAAACTAGCACAGGGCGAGTTACCTCTGCGATAGGCAGCAACCTCAGCAAAAACTCCTCATCTCGTCCGGCAAATCGGGCTGAACTACCATATCCCGGCAAATCCAGCGCCACCGCTCGATATCCTTTGCTGACTAACAGATCGAAGGTGCCCAATTCTTCCCACGTTCTGCCGCGAAAGCTAGCGCCATGCAAAAACAAAACACTGGGCGATGCCATGTCTCCGGCTTCGAGTACATGAATTTGACTGCCCTGAATAGATACATAACTGGAACGAATTTCAGATGTCATACCATATCCAAAAAACTGAGATGTTGCCCGGAAGGGGCACTGAAATGCCCACGCCTCCTTATAGCGCGTCGCGCCTGAGTAGATTGCGGTTGTTGTGAGAGAGCCGCGCTCCGCGCGGCTCTCTCACAACAACGTGTACGTTACACCAATGAGAATTGCGGTAGTTCTTATAAACTTGGAGGGAGAATAATACAATCAATAGTATTCCAGGATAGCAATTGTACAGTTTCTATCGGTGTATTGTTAGCGAGTTGGGTCACTAAAAGTGTCCCGATTGCCGTTTCAATATGATATTCCAACAACTGACCGATATAGGTGATATTCGTGGTTTTCCCAGAAATTTGGTTGTGATCGGAAGAAGTCGGGTGGAGTTGAATGCATTCTGGGCGGATCATGACGGTCACGGTTTCGCCTGGGGTCGGTCGATAATTGGGTGCCGTTGCTTGAACCGTGACCCCGTTGATTTCAATCGCGACGTGATCTCCTGTAAGTTTCACCACCCTACCCGTTAAGAAGTTGGCTTTGCCGATAAATTGCGCCACAAATTGAGATGCCGGACAGGTGTAAATATTTTTGGGGGTACCGACTTGCTCGACTTGCCCATTATGCATCACGGCAATGCGATCGCTTAATGCCAGTGCTTCTTCCTGATCGTGAGTAACGTAAATAAAGGTGAGGTTGGTTTGACGTTGCAAATCGCGTAATTCTTGACGAACTTCCTGGCGAATTTTGGCATCCAGTGCCGACAACGGTTCATCCAGTAGCAACACTTTTGGGCGGCTGATTAGCGCCCGTGCCAGGGCAACCCGCTGTTGCTGCCCCCCCGATAACTGAGCCGGACGGCGATCGCCCAAGGCTTTGATCTGAAACATTGCCAGCGACTCTTGGACTCGGTCAGCAATTTCGGCAGCAGCCACTTTAGCGATCGTCAGTGGATAAGCAATATTTTGAATGACGCTGAGATGGGGAAACAGCGCATAGTTTTGAAACACCGTATGAACGTTGCGGCGATAGGGGGGCTGGGTGGTGACGTCGTCTCCACCAATCAACACATTGCCATAGTCAGGAATTTCAAAGCCCCCAATTAACCGCAATGTGGTTGTTTTGCCAGAACCGCTGGATCCTAAAAGGGAATAGAACTCGCCAGGTTGAACGTCCAGGGAAACGTTTTTGACGGCGTAGACTTCTGCGTCGCCCTTACCGTATAGTTTGCTGACCCGATCTAAAGACACAATGCTATCGGTTGTCATGCGCTATCCCTCAAGGTTGCCCCCTGGCTCAACAATACTAATATCGTACTGGCTGCGAGAACGAGAGTGGCGATCGCCGCAATTTCTGGGGTAATGTCGGTGCGCAATCGACCCCAAATTTCCATGGGCAGTGTATTGTCTCGTCCCGTCAGAAAAATAGTCACCACCACTTCATCAAACGAGAGCGTAAACGCCAGTAAAGCAGCCGCAACCACCGCACTGCGGATGTAGGGAAAAATCACAGTGGTAAAGACTTCGGCAGGTTTGGCTCCCAGGTCATAAGCCGCTTCTTCGAGACTCCGAGGAAACTGGGAAAGACGCGTCAACATGGGTCCTAAAGCAACAGGCAAGCCAAAAACAGCATGACCTAAAATCACCGTCCACAACGACAAATCCATGCCCAGATCCGAAAAATACGCCAGCATCGCCACACCCGTCACGATCCCCGGTAGCAAAATCGGCAGATTAAGAGAAATGCGAAAGGCAGCCCTACCGAAAAATTGATAGCGATAGATGGCAAAGGCTGCCAGTAGACCAAACCCCGTTGCCAACAAGGTTGCCATAGATGCCACTTTGAGAGAATTGAGCAAGGCAACCTGCAAAGGGGCATCGTTAATTGCCATGTGGTACCAGTTGAACGTGAACCCCTTAAATGGCAATGACAAAATGCGAGAGTGATTAAAACTCATGATCACCAACACGGCGATCGGTAAATTCAAAAAGCCGTAGGTCAACATTGCCCACCCGATCAAGAGCCAGGGTTGTCGCACGGTGCGACGTGGAGCAGAGGGAGAAGCAGGCGATGGGGAAGAATCGATAGCCGTCATCTGGATTGCCAATAATAAAGAAGCCCTGACATTGTTGAATATCGGGATGAAGTTGAGCGTGAATCCGAAGGGTTTACAGTCAAACTCAGGATCTTCATCAAAATACCTTGAATAACTGTTTTGGGAGAGTGCGGCTCTGCCGCACTCTCCCAAAACAGTTGTGGGTTTTAATACTCTGGTAAAGATCCTTATCCCCAAAATCAGCAACACCGAGGTGCTAACGCTATTCTATGGCGTTCGTTCTGGGCTGGGCTAAGCAATACCAGACAAATTTTATACATTCAAAAATTAAATCTCCCTTGAGCGATGCTTCCGCTACGGTTTAGACTATGGACACCTATCCCTGAAAATAAACACCCTATGCGCCAACGTCTGCACCTGTCTATCAACCAACATACCAAACAAGATTTTCTGATCTGTTTAGCTATCTGGTTTGCCTTAGAGTTACTTTGCTTTGTCTTTTTCCCCGTCTTTGGTGCGATCGAAAGAGCCAATGAACCCTGGTTTTCCTGGAGTTTTGTATTTGGCATTGGGGGTGCCGTCTTATTTGCGCTCAGTTCTCAAATTATTTTGACCGTGAGCGATCGCCAACGTCGTCCCATGCAGATTTTTCAATGGCTGGTGGGCATTATTTTGGCTTGGGTTGGGTTAGCAGGCGTTGCCTTTCCCTTATTGATTATCGGAATTCAGGCGTGTGCGCGAATTTTAGCGAGTTTAATGGCTTAGCTGCGGTTAACGTTTCATCCCTGCATCCCGTTTCTGGTACCTCGTCACCTTAGAAAATGCTGTAGAGACGCCATAATTCGCTCCAATAATATAGTTCTAAAAAATAGATGGAGGTTGTAGTGAATCGGTTACTTTACGAACACTCTTCGATTTGTAAGGGATACCTCATCATTCCCTTCATCTATGGTGGGGTAGATCAGCAAACGATCTATTCCTATTTACTCCTATCTGAGCAGGGTCATAAAGGTAGATTTCACAAACTCGAAAATCCGGCAGGGTTGTATGCTGATCAGCTCGATACTATTTTAAAGATTGCTCAGGAGCATCTCACTCAAGCTTCAGATATCGAGCAGTCTAGCGATTATTTCAAACATCGATATATCTACCAACATCACCTGATCATCGTGGTGCAGGAGTCAGGGAAATATTTTTATGATCACTATCCGCCGCAGGAATTGAATAATATTGCCGCACCCAAACTATTTCATACCGAACACGACTGTTTGACATGGATTCAACACGGACTCAAGCGCAATTATCCAGATACAACGGTTAGAAATCACGACTTGATTTCTTAAGCATCACAGATCAATCTATCTGATTCCATAGCAATCCCAATCGGGTAGTGAGAGTCGCACTCCTTCGGGGTGCGACTCTCACTACCCGGTTATCTGTTTTTCTGCCCCCAACCCAACAGTATGTCTTCATCCCAAACGTTAGCCATTTTTATCTCGTTGCTTCCACTCGCCTTACTCAGTCATGGCTGTGGCAGGAATGCCAATTTGGTCGCCATCCAAGAATTTTCGGCGCTGGCAAATCAGGCGGCTGAACAATTTCCTAACATCGCCAATGATATTTATGCGTCTTGTGTGCGATCGGCGGAATATCAACCCATTAGCCTCGACCATCCTGCGACACTTCCTGACAATGATGCGGCTGCGGCGGCTGTCTCAGCTGTATTTGGCGATCGCACCCAGGCGTTGCAAGACTGTGAAAACAGTAGAGCGATCGGCAATGGACTGATGGCAACGCATACGGTATTGATTACTTACCTGACATCTTTGGGGCAGCTTGCCAGCGATCGCACGGTCAATCTAGAGAGCATTAATGCCCTTCAAAGTTCTCTACAAAATAGCCCGCTTGAAGGATTGAATCAGGTTGCCAGTGCCGAGATCAGAACGTCCCGAGACCATGGAATTCGAGTGCTTGACCTATTGGGCAGCGCACTGCGTGCCATTCAAAATCGTTCTCGCACACGAGTGATTCAACAGGTTGTGGTTGAGACTGATACGCAGTTTGGTGCGTTGGTAGATACTATCGCTCAGATTCTTGAGGGTAACTATTTACGCAAACTTAGATTTGAAGAACATGCGATCGATGAGTATTACAGAACCTATATCGAAGCGCTCGTTAGAGAACGAACCGCAGGAGATACGCAGTCTTTAACCGCCACCATTCTGAGTTTAGATACCGAGTGGCGCGATCGGAGAGACTCGATTCGGCAACGACGAGAGGCTGCTCAACACTATGTGGATTTGTTACGAAGACTGGTAGCTGAACATCATCAGTTAAAACAGCAATTTAGCACCGGAGACATGCCAACGGAAGCAGCGTTAAATCATATGATTGCAGACTATACCGTTGACCTGGAAGAAACAATTCAAGCATTACAACTTGCCTTTGAACCATAATTGCCCGGTACTCTCTCTCAACAACTTGTACATCACCCCATTGAGAATTGCTATATGTCTGTTTTGTATGATCTTGCTGATCAATTTGAAGCCTATGGTCAGGTGCTGCGTCAGCAAGCCAATTCTTCGTCAGCCCTGAGTCACGATGATAGAGAAGCCTTCCGAAAACAGGCGAAAGAGATGGATCGCATTAGCCAAAACTTGAGTGATTTAGCCGCACAGAACGATCTATCCCAGATTCAGAATGCGGCAACTACTTTGACGGAATCGACCCAAACATTAAAACATGAAGTTCAACGATTAGATGCCGTCAATCATACGATTGCCAAAGTAGCAGGTTGGATCGACCTCGGCAACCAGATCGTAGCCGCTGTAAAAATGCCGACGCCAGCCGCATTTGAGGCGATTCTCAAGCAGTTGAAAACAAACCTGACTTAGTTCATAAGCGATCGCGATCTATTTCAATACCTATTTCAATACTGAGGAACTTACGGCAGAATAAAATACTTGCAGTGCGGTACAGCGATCGCCTGACATACCCTCAGAATGGGGATAGTATTGGCTTGCCAATCTCTTCAATTAGGCTTGATTGCTATTTTTGTTAGCCTTGACTGGCTTTTTGTTAAATAAACTGGTCATGCTCAGTCCTGTAACCAATAATCCGAGAGCACCGATGCCATCCAGCAATGGATAAATCCCTTCGAGGTGAAAAATTTCGCCCGTATGAATGCTCAACAATAAACTGGCAGGAATGCCCAAATTAAGATGCCATTCGCGGGTCAGAGTGACTAACGTTCCGGTAATGACGGTCAAACCTAATGGCAAAAAAATGATAATGGCAAGGGTACGGTGATATTTGCGAAATAAGCGCTTCATGTCATTCTCCAGGCGTGTGTGAGTCAGTCGATGAGCTGGCGGTGAATAGAGGGATGAATTTGAACGTGAAACCCAAGGCTTCAGGTTCAAATTCATCCCCAAAATCAGCCACATCGGTCAGCTTTATAGTGCTGTGCAGGTTGATTCAGTGCGGTGTTGTGGGGCGCGGAGCGCCCCACAACACCGTTTCTGTACTTCACGAACTTGCACACCGCTATATATCCGGCAAAAAAGTGATACAGCCAAGCTACATTCTTACTTATTGCTGGGCTGCACTCACATTCTCTTCCAAAGACTGCAACGCAGCTAAGGCTTTTGCCTGATCTGGCTGAGCTGCACCCATTTCACTGGAAAGTTGATCCATGGCATCTTCGATCGCATTATACGTATCAGACGATTTTTCTTTGACACCATCTTCTACTTTTGACCAAAATCCTTCAAATTGGTCAAATTCTTGCTGAGCTTTGGTATAGTCTCCCGCTTCAACGGCTGCCTTTGTATTGGAAATAACGCCCATCAAGCCTTGGAAATCATCGGGGGTTTCGGGGGAGGTTGATGCCATCGATTCGGCAGGAGAAGACGACACGACCTCGGGTGAAACTGGAGCATCAGACGCTTGTGGTTCTGGCTTAGAACACCCTGCCAAAGCTAAAAGACTAAGACTGCCAATGAGCAAAGCCTGCTTGAATCGAATCATGGGAACTCCTTCTGCTTAACTGTTTATGGGTTGATGTTAGTCGGGTTCAAACTGAATCATCCGAACTTCATTAACTGTAAGTAGCAAAGGTAAAGAAGTCGGGTGGATACGATGTGTTCCAATATCAAGCCAGTTTCACAGTCCGCGATGTGGGAATTTTATATGAAGCTGCGCCGATTTACCCCCGGCTATCGCCGTTTCCCTTAGCCAGGGGGACTACAGGGGGTCATAGGTTGAGCGCATCTTCATAAAAAATTGGTATTAGAGAGTCTTTGTTAAATAGCGAACATCATGGTTCGAATGCTTTGCCCCGATGATTTGCTGGGATGACCTTTTCTAGAAATCGCCTTAATACTCTTTTCCTTGCTCATCGACAAAGCACCACAACCATTCTTCTCCTAATTCGGCTGAGCTAATGATTGGATGTCCAGTGTCTTCGTAATGACGGCGGGCATGTTGATTTGTAGAAGAATCACAGCACAGCATCTTACCGCAGGTCTGACAAATTCGCAGGTGTACCCAGCGATCGCCCATGCGAACGCACTCTTCACACCGAAAGGTTGGGTAATTGGCTTTTGAAATTAGATTCTCTAGCGTCACTTGATTGAGATGTTGACAAGCCATAGGATTTTGCGATGAGTAGGTTGAGTGAGAGCGCTTTAAGAGGTGAGAGTTTTCAATGATTTTTCGAGCTTAGCAAATGCTTTCCAGGGCGATCGCTGAGCATTGAGAAACACACGGGCACAGTTGCGTCCCGGCATTCCTGAAATGGAGCCACCCGGATGAGTGCCTGCACCTGTTAAATACAGGTTTTGAATCGGTGTTTTGTAATTCGCAATTTCGGGTAAAGGACGCAGAAAGACCATTTGATCGAGCGTCATATCCATATGATAATAGTTGCCTTTATAAGACCCCAGGCGATCGCCCAATTCTGCCGGACTTTCGACGCGTCGGGCAAGGATTGAATCTTTCAAGTTGGGTGTATAGTCTGCTAATTTATCCAGGACGCGATCGGCAACTTTGTTTTTTAAATCATCCGTCCAGCCTGTACCATTTAGCCCTGTCCCTTCCGCTCCCGCAATTTGGTAGGGCGCAAAAAACTCGATCCACAACGTATGTTTTCCTTCGGGAGCCATGGATGGATCAAGCACCGTGGGTACAACCGCATACATAGAAGGATTCTCGTCCGGAATTTTACCCAACGTGATTTGATTGTGAGCATATTCCACATGCTTCACCGAATCAGCAATCAACACGGAACCCACCAGGTACTCATCTTTGTGATGATAGTGTTCAAATCGGGGTGGGGCTGATAACGCACAATCAATTTTTAGAATCGTCTCATTATTATTGAGAATGCGTCGTTCTAGCCGTTCTCGCAATGCCGGATCCGCCTGATCAACATCGGCAGCATCTACCAAATTGAGAAACAAGCGTTTTGCATCAATGTTAGAAATGACCCCATAATTGGCTCGATATTCTGTGCCATCATGGGTTTGAACCCCGATCGCCCGACCTTGATTGTCAATCATCACCCGCTTCACGGTTTGATCGGTTAAAACCACTCCTCCTTTGGCTTTGACCAGGTTGAGTAACGCCTGGGTCAATGCTCCTGTACCACCTTTAGGACGAGCCATCCCCGGATGATGGCGCATAGATGCCATCATGGCACCGATCGCAATCCCTTTTTGAGACGGAGGTGCACCGATTTCGGCACAGAGACGAGCGAGGGGTGCTTTGATAAACTCACTATCAAACCATTCGTCCAGCATTTCTTCGGCACTGGTAATCATTGTCCGCAAAATATCCAGGGCTTTATTCACCCCACCGACTAACGCCAGTACGTCTTTGATTTGAGCTAAATTGTAGTTGCGAAAAATGTCAAAGACAGCGAGGGGAGGTGCGTTAAATAACGGAATTAAAGCGTTGGTGACTTGCAACCAAAATTGCGTAAATTCGGCATACTTTTTGGCATCGCGATCGCTAAATTGCGCAATCTCGGCACAGGTTTTTTCAATAGAGCGATGGACTAAAAAGTATTTGCCATCGGGGTGGGGGCAAAACACGGCTGGATCACAATACAAATAGTCCAACCCATAGTTGGTTAATTCCAACTCTTCCACTACCGGACCGAGATGGATAAATTCATGATCAATTGCACAGAGGTTGAACTTAAACCCTGGAGCCTCATCAGGCATGACTTCTTCAGTCGTTGCTGCACCACCCGGAACCGATCGCCGTTCTAATAGCAAAACGCTATACCCTGCTTTTAATAAGTAAGCAGCACACGTTAAACCGTTATGACCTGCACCAATAATGACGGCATCGTAGACCTGCATCAGCGAAGCTCCGGATTGCATACAAACGTTTCCACTCTACAGCAATTGCGCCGTTGCTTGATGACAGCTTGATGACAGCGTCAGTTGCTTGGCTGTCCATCATGGCTCTCCATAAATTTGTCTTGCTTTCTCTCTGCGTGCCTCTGCTTAAGGTAAGATTATGACTGCTTCTCAGCACATTAGCCCGCGTGCGAGTAACCCAGTTTTAATTTTTATTAACGTTATGGCTAACGCTTATGTCATCGGTCTCGGAAAGTCAGGAGTTGCTGCGGCAAGGCTTTTGCACCGTGAAGGATGGCAGGTGACAGTGAGCGATTCCGGCTCCTCGGATGCTCTGAACCAATTGGGTCAAACGCTGATAGAGGAAGGTATTACCGTTCGACTAGCCGATCGATTTGAACCCGACCCCTCGATTATGGAACGAGTGGTAGTCAGTCCGGGAGTACGCTGGGATTTGCCTGCCCTGGTTCGTGCCCGCGAATTGGGGATAGAACTGATGGGGGAAATGGAGTTGGCATGGCGATCGCTGCAAACCGTTCCCTGGGTTGGCATCACAGGCACCAACGGAAAAACAACAACGACGGCATTGATTGCCGCTATTTTTCAGGCAGCTGGATTCAACGCACCTGCGTGCGGCAATATTGGCTATGCGGCTTGTGAGTTGGCGCTGTCTGTTCAACCCGATCCAGCGCCAGCTGAAACGGTTCGTTCACCTACCCCTTTCCCCGACTGGGTGATTGCAGAAATCAGCAGTTATCAGATCGAATCGGCGTCCACACTGGCTGCCAAAATTGCCGTATGGACGACCTTTACCCCCGATCATCTCAGCCGCCATTACACCCTGGATAACTATTACGACATCAAAGCTCGGTTGCTCAATCAGGCTAATGAGCAGGTTTTGAACGGCGACGATCCGTATCTGCGGCATCATGCGGTCAGTCAGTGGCAAGATGCCTATTGGACGAGTGTCAAGGGCAAAGACTACCTGCCAGGGAAGCCTGAACGCGGAGCGTTTATTGAAGATGGCTGGGCAGTATTTCAAGGCGAACGGATTGTTCCTGTCTCAGCACTGCGCATGGTGGGGGCGCACAATCAGCAAAATTTGTTGATGGCAGTGTGTGTGGCACGGATTGCCGGTATTGAAAAGCAGGCGATCGCCCATGCTATCACCACATTTCCGGGGGTTCCCCATCGCCTGGAACATATTTGCTCCTGGCAGGGCATCGACTTTATCAACGATAGTAAAGCGACCAACTATGATGCGGCAGAGGTTGGCTTAGCCGCAGTGAATGCGCCTGCCATTTTGATTGCGGGTGGAGAAGCTAAAGCCGGGGATGACACTGCCTGGGTTCAGCAGATTCACGCGAAAGCCGCTGCCGTGTTGCTGATTGGTGATGCCGCAGATGCCTTTGCCAATCGGTTAGCAGCAGCAGGATATGACCGCTATGAAATCGTCGAGACGATGGATCGAGCTGTCAAACGGGGTGCAGAACTGGCACAACAGCAGGGAGCCAAGGTTGTGCTGCTTTCGCCTGCCTGCGCCAGTTTTGACCAATATCCCAACTTCGAACGACGGGGCGACCATTTTCGCGAACTTTGTCTGGATACCTTACAGGGCGATGCCGAGTCGGTAAGACCAGTGCCATAGTAGGTGGGTTCCTGGTACATCGTTCGTCGCCCAAGGAGTTTTTTTGTGACGACCCGACTGGATACGCAGCCTCGTTCTCGGTATGCCCGTGTGAAGCTGTGTTTAGAGTGGATTCTTGCCCATGCGATCGCCGGTGCGATCGCCGGTGCCTTAGAAAATGGGGGATTTCAATTTTCTGCCAGTTTAATTTTCAAGGGCGCTTTAACGGGAATTGCCCAGTGGTTGGTGTTACGCCAATACATCCAACAAACTCAGTGGTGGGCGATCGCGACGAGTGTCGGCTGGGTTGCCGGACAGTTTTTAAAAATTGCCATTTGGGATATCTTCCCGATTTTGCAAGAGCGACCGTTGGCAGGGTTAATTCCGGCGGCATGGATGGCGATCGCTCAGGCTTTGGTTTTACCCAGTCCGTTTACTCCCCTGCTGGTGTGGGTGGCAGCGAGTGCCATGGGTGGCATGATTGATTCTCTCGTTGGCGTTGGCGTTAATCAGCTGTTGTGGTATCCCATGCTGGCACTGCTACCCGGAAAAGTCACAGGCATTTGGGTCGCCGCTGTCATTGATAGTTGTGGTTGGGCAGCCTATGGGGCAACTACAGGTCTGGCGTTGATCTGGTTGTGGAAACGGCAAGCCATATTGACGACTCATCAATAAAACGTATCCCTTTGACGTCATTGGGGTAGGGATAGAGGGTGTGGGGGCTGCGCCCCCAGCAGGGGTGGAACCCCTGCACCCCGTCCTCACTCATGTTCTTTATCGCCTGACGTCATTGGGGTAGGACAGAGGGTGTGGGGGCTGCGCCCCCAGCCAGGGGTTCCACCCCTGCACCCCGTCCTCACTCGTGTTCTTTATCGCCTGACGTCATTGGGGTAGGGACAGAGGGTGTGGGGGCGCAGCCCCCAGCAGGGGTTCCACCCCTGCACCCCAGCCTCACTCGTGTTCTTTATCGCCTGACGTCATTGGGGTAGGACAGAGGATGTGGGGGCTGCGCCCCCAGCCAGGGGTTCCACCCCTGCACCCCGTCCTCACTCAAATGCAGCAATTCTCAATTATGCAAAGGACACGTTGTGGTGAGAGAGCCGCGCGGAGCGCGGCTCTCTCACCAGACTCGTGATCTACCCAGCAGGTGCGACGCGCTATATTAACGTTGTGTTAGACAGCGATTGTCGCCACTCTGGTCGCCGAAGCAATCGCCATTGGGGTTGAGGATGATGACGCGATGAACGGTAGAAAATTGCGTCAAGGTTGCCTCGATCGCGCTCTTAATTCGGGCGTCATCGCCAATGCCGTTAGACACGACCTGCCGACAAAACTGAAGCGTAGCAGTACCGTTGGAAATCGCGATCGCAAAGTCTTGCCCACAGTTTGAAGCACTGCCAAACCGGATCACGGGGATGAGTCCTTGCTGTTGTTCTGCCGACGTGGGACCGGCAATCAGTTGGGCGATCGCAAACCGAGCGATTCCCGCATTAGACGTGGTGCGCCACACGGGAACCACATAGGTAAAATCATCAGCAGCTTCGGGATAGTGCGGGAAGAACACTCGCACCCGATACTGTGCAGCGGCAATTTCAGGCACTGTTGTCGTTGAAGTTGGTTGCACTCCCCTAGGGGAATGCTGTTGGGTTGCTAACGAGGCAGACGGAGCCATCAACCCCAACAGGAATGCCAGCGATAGAAGGCTCACAGGTCGGTGCGACCTACGACTGAACGACAGGGGTTGGAACTGACAGATGCTGAGTAAAAATCGGTTAATCTGCATAATTGATCCGCTCGAATACTATAGCGCTTTGCGCCTGGATGGATGGCGGTGATGAGAGAGCCGCGCTCTGCGCGGCTCTCTCATCACCACGTGTACGTCAGGAGATGAGTAGAACGTGATCGAGCCGGTCGGCATCGTTAACCGTAAAACCTCAAACCCAGTACCACTCAGAACTCCATACTAAAAACAAAGTGTGAAGAACTAGGGAAATCGAGCTATGCTATCGACATCATCTGGAGCGATCGCCGGGATCGATTATGCAAAATACTCGCCTGAATACGCTATTTGATGTGGTTGGCGATCGCCTCAATCAATGGGTTCGCAATCCCTGGCGACGGATTTCGTTGATCATTCTCAGCCTGCTGCTGGGCAATTTTTTGGCGACTGCATTCTCTACAATTGCGGGTCAAACAGCCGACCTGGATGTGGTGGCTGCCATGCTGCTAGTATTACTCACCGAAGCCATTAGCTGGCTAACCTACGGCAGTCGCTTGGCTAAATCTGACAGGTCGGGAATGAAGCAACGCGCCTTGTGGGTAGAAATTTTGAATGGATTAAAATTGGGGATGATTTACGGTTTGTTTGTAGAAGCATTCAAGCTAGGTAGTTGATGCTGTGACAGAGCCAGAATCCTACCTGAATGCGCTGCTGCGCCAATTGCTTGAATCGGGCAGCGATCCGTCGGTAGACCGATCGCCGCTGTTGGCTGAATTAGAACGGCTGGTTTTAGCAGATTCAGACTCTGCAACCGCATTTGGGATAACGCCTGAAACGGTTGCTGTGATGGTTCAACAGCGATCGCAACTGCTGCATAGCCTTTACCCAACGCTGGATCTGTTTTGTCGGTTGACGCTGGGCTGGGCTGCTTGCCCGTTGGCGATCGCCTGGACATTGTGGCTACCATTGGCACTGCAATTGGCAGATCAGCGATCGCGGCTGAACCGACCATTAATTCAAGGCATTCTGGGGGGACAGGGCACCGGCAAATCGACCCTGGCAGAAATTTTAGTCCTGATTCTGCAACATTTTGACTATCAGGTGTGTCGGCTATCCCTTGACGACCTCTACAAAACCTACGACGAACGGGTGCAGTTGCAACGCACCGACCCCCGCTTAACCTGGCGTGGTCCACCGGGCACGCATGATATTGCGTTAGGGCTACGGGTGTTGCAGCAACTCCGATCGGGCACACCCGACCCGGTTGCACTCCCCAAGTTTGATAAATCGGCTGAGGCGGGTGCAGGCGATCGCACCACTCCAGAACTGGTTGAAACCATTGATATTGTCTTATTTGAAGGGTGGTTTGTGGGGGTTCGCCCCATCGATCCAACCGCGTTTGACCACGCACCGCCGCCGATTAATACTGAAAGCGATCGCCAGTTTGCCCGCGATTGCAATCAACGGTTACAAGATTATTTGCCCTTATGGGATTTGCTCGATCGCTTGATCATTCTTTATCCTGTGGATTATCGCCTGAGTCAAGACTGGCGACGGCAAGCCGAACAGCGCATGAAAGCATCCGGTCGAGCTGGCATGGTGGATGCGGAGATCAACTCATTTGTTGAATATTTCTGGCGATCGCTCCATCCCGATTTATTTATCACACCGCTGCTGCATTGTAGCGAGGCTGTTGATCTGGTGGTAGAAATTAACTCCGACCATTCTCCTGGCAAGATTTATTTGCCATGATCCGCCCTTGAGAGGATAAATCTGATCAAAAACCCGCTGGTTTCGGCTCCGCTCAACCCGCTCGCGCGCTAAGGATCATGAATTTAATAAACGTCCAGGTTTTACTTAATTTGCGATCCCAAGCGAAGCCAAGGACGCGCCCTGAGCGAAGTCGAAGGGCAACTGAACGGGAAACTCTTGGGGAAAAATCACCTCAGGAGTGGGAATTAAATAACGTCGATGATGTGTTGTACGGGCGAACGGCTGTTCGCCCCTTCAAACTTTAATCGACGATCTTTAGTCTTGATGGCGGCTATACCAGCGCAATAAGGTTCGGGCAAGGCGATCGGAGTTGTGGCGCAATAAGCCGGTTTGTTCATCTTCATCCATAACATTCGCAATCACAATCCGGCGACCGCTCTGGATGATGCCTTCTCGGTCAAACTCAACAGGGTAAGAATTTTCCTGGGCATAGCGGATCAAGGCTTTGGCAGACGGTGTTTTTTTCTGAACCAAAACGGCATCAAATAATTTTTGTCCACAGAGTGTATCGATCGCCCGAATATGGTCTGAAACAGTATAGTCCTGGGTTTCGCCCATTTGGGTCATAATGTTACAGACATAAATCCGAGGAATCTCGGTGCGCTTGGCGATCGCCTCAACAATATCAGGCACGAGTAAATTGGGGATCACGCTGGTATAGAGCGATCCTGGCCCCATGATAATGTAATCGGCTTCCTGAATCGCTTGTAACGCTTTGGGTAACGCCGGTGGGTGACTGGGAATACAGCCAATCTTGACAATCTTGCCTTCGGCTTCCGTAATATTTGACTCGCCTTCAATCCGGCGTCCGTCCGATAGTTCTGCCCACAACTTGACATCACTCAGGGTCGCGGGTAACACCTGCCCCCGCACGGCTAATACTTTGGAAATAGCGGCGATCGCCTGTTCAAAATCGCCCGTCACCTCACTCATGACCGTCAAAAACAAATTGCCAAAACTATGACCCGACAAGCCTTCACCCGCTTTAAAGCGATATTGAAATAACTCAGTCAATAGCTTTTCTTCATCTGCCAACGCTGCCAAACAGTTACGAATATCACCCGGCGGCAACACGCCAATTTCGCGCCGTAGCCGACCCGACGAACCGCCATCATCTGCCACCGTCACGATCGCCGTGATATTCGCGCTATAGGTCTTTAACCCGCGTAGCAAGGTCGATAACCCCGTCCCACCGCCCAGCACAACCACCTTGGGACCCCGATGGAGACGACGGTGGGTCATGAGCCGATCGATTAATTCTTCATCTCCTTCCGGCATCAGCACCTCGGTAATCGCCCCCAGGCTGCGCATTTGCCCCACAAACATGAGCAACAGCCCAATGATGATCACCAGAGGTCCACTTACATAGCTAGGAATGGTTTTGGCGAGGGTTTCCAGGATTTGCCCAGCAAACTGGCTAATGTAAAAAACCGGCGTCATCTTCGACCAGATAGCCAGCCCCAGCACTAACATGATAGTTCCCGCTACGCTCATAAATAGCCAACGCTTGACCAGTAGACCAGGAGCCAACCACTTGAACCACTGACTTACCCGTAAAGGAGTACGCTGGCGTGCCTCTTGCTTAATTAGCTGTATGGCTTGTTTCATCGGCTTGTTCAAATGTGCAGGGGTAAAAAGGTGAGTGAGCAGGAATCTGTTGATCACGACTGAGCGATAGAAGACGGTTCAGGAGATTTCTGAAAAAGATGTTACCCCTGTAAGGGCGGAGCATTCGTTAGAGGGTCGTTGGTGAATGGCGAAAATTATGGTTCAAATGCTTCGCCCCCTACGATGTGCTGGCATGACCTTTTCTAAAAATCGCCTGAGCGATCGGCACGGTTGGTTTTGGCGATGAATTTTGACTATGCATTTAGATATGACAATTGAATGGTTAATCAGGATGACGTGCAGGAAGTTTGTAGTGGAGTTTACCAAGGCGAATTTTACCTGAGTCTGGCTCCGCTGTTGTCAGCACGCGTCAAACTATGAAGGTTTTCACAATACATCATCTTGGTTTCAGGATAGTTTGATGAAAGATTTACTGATTTTGTAGCACACCCCCTGATCGAGACTGTATAAATCTCCTGTTTAGAATTGCAATATAGCGTTTTGCGCTTAGATAAAATAAAGTTATTGGGTTAAGCGTTGCCCTGTAGGATCGTAGATTTAATAAAACCGAAGAGTTATTTTTGGCAGCGCGGCGTCGCCGCGCTGCCGAAAATAACCGTCTGGGTTTACTTTGATTTGTCATCCTGAGAGCAAGGTATTTAGGCTCATTTCTCATTACTATGAGCATCGCTATAGTATGGTGAGTGTCAAAGATAGTAATCATCTGCGAAGATGCATCTTTAGCCAAAAACTACTTCAAATCCTATGGGTGAGCCGTTGATTGAGCTTAGAGGTGTCAGCAAGTCGTTTGGTAGTTTTGTGGTCTTAGATAACGTAGACCTGAATATCAACAGGGGCGAAGCTTTAGCCATTATTGGACCGTCAGGTACCGGAAAATCAACCATTCTCAGAATCATTGCCGGGTTGCTGGCTCCCGATTCGGGAGAAATTTATGTGCAGGGCAGGCGTCGAGAGGGGTTAATGGAAGATGCCAAAGATCCGATTGGGATTGGCATGGTGTTCCAAAATGCGGCGTTATTTGACTCCCTGACCGTGGATGAAAATGTCGGATTCTTGCTTTACCAACACTCTAATTTGTCACACAAAAAAATTAAAGAATTGGTCGAGCAAAAGCTAGAAATGGTGGGTCTCAGCGGCATTAGCGATCGCTATCCTGCCCAACTGTCAGGGGGGATGCGAAAGCGCGTCAGCCTTGCCCGCGCCATTATGGAAAATCCAGAAAATCCAGCCGACAGCCCAGAAGTAATTTTGTATGACGAGCCAACCGCAGGGCTAGACCCGATCGCCTCCACGGTGGTCGAAGACCTGGTACGGCAATTACAACGCAGCCAGGGTGGCTGTAGCACCTATGTCATCGTCACCCACCAGGACAGTACGGTTCGTCGGACTGCCGACCGGGTGATTTTCCTTTATCGGGGAAAGGTGCAGTGGTCGGGAACAGTAGATGAAATTGATACGACAGATAATCCACTGATGCGTCAATTTCGCAGTGGGAGTGTGGAAGGTCCAATCCAGGTATTAGACTAAATTTTGGCAATGCTGCATCCTGGGACGAGTCCGAACGCGACCCCGTTTACGTTCGAATTCATACCCGCAACTAGCAACGCCAAATTTTGGGATAAAATCCCCAAAGGCGTGATCGCAATTTTTAATTGCATGAAGTACGGGTTGTTTTGTGAGGAGAAACGATGCAATCGCGGACAATTCGAGAAGGCTCTGTTGGTTTGCTGATCCTGCTTGGGGTAGGTTTTTTAGGGCTACTTGTGATGTGGTTACGTGGGTTTAACCCCGGTGCGCGTAGCTATGAAATTGCAGTAGATTTTGCAGATGTGGGTGGGATGCAGGTTGGCGCTCCGGTGCGCTATCGGGGGGTGTCGGTCGGCAAAGTGACCAACATTCAACCGAGTGCCGTAGGGGTAGAGGTCGAAATCGAAATTTCACCCGCGACCCTACTCATCCCGGAAGATGCCCTGATCCAGGTTAATCAGTCTGGGCTAATTGGTGAAACATCGATTGATATTACTCCCCCAGAGATCAGTCAGCTGCCCCCTGCGAGTAGCAATCCTCTGGCGGCAGATTGTGCCCAAGCGAGCATTATTTGCAATGGCGATCGCCTTCCAGGAGAAGTGGGGGTCAGCTTTGGTGAGTTGATCAAAGCCACGGTGGAGCTATCTGAATTATTTGGCGACGAAGCCTTTTTTGGTGAATTGCGGGCACTGGCTAGAAACACATCCGATGCTGCCGCAGGCGTTGCTATTTTGAGCCGTGAAGTTACCCGACTGACGCGATCGGTCGAACGAGAACTAACCTCGTTGTCTACATCTGCTGAAAAAACCACCCTATCCGTGGGGCGCACTGCCGATCAGCTGACGCTAACCGCAGCTCAGGTGAATGGTCTGCTCACCGAAAATCGCGCTGCCCTGGCAGGAACGTTAGACAACATCAACCAAACCACTAACCAGATTCGGCTGCTGACGGGCAACTTGACCCCGTTGATGGACAATGGCGAGTTTGTTAGCAACCTGCAAATCCTCTCAGCCAATGCCGCTGCCGCGTCCGCCAGCTTGCGCAGCCTCACCGATGGTGTTGGCAACCCAGAAAATATCGTATTACTCCAGCAGACCCTGGAATCTGCCCGTGCCACATTCCAGAATGTCCAGAAAATCACCTCCGATCTGGATGAGCTGACGGGTGATCCGGCATTTCGGGATAATGTGCGGAATTTGGTCGATGGTTTAGGTAATTTGTTGTCCTATACCGAGCAACTGGAGCAACAGACCCAGATGGCTCAAACCCTGGCAGCCGCGAAAGACTCCATCGAACAGCACCCCCCTGCCAGCACAACGGTTGCAGAAGAACCTAGCCCAACAGCAACACCAGCACCCACTGCGGCTACAGCCGTTAGCCCCAGTCCCCAACCTCCAGTACGACTGACCTTGCTAGACCCAGAGTATCAGATTCATCTCAATCCTTTTGAACAAAACGATCTGAGGCGATCGCCTACGGAGTAATGGGCCAGATACCGACCCTTGATTCAGGGTGAATGCGGCTCTATGCACCTAAGCAGCAGTCTCACCGTCCTGCTTGTCATGACCATCTTGCAGCACGATAAACTCTGACACCAAAAACCTCTATTCCAATGCCACGCCCAACCCCAATCGATGCTCTGAACTGGGCGGGGTATTCGGGAATGAATCATTGTGTTGGTTCAAACCAGGCGGGGCATTCGGGGATGAATCATTGTGTTGGTTCGCATCGGGCGGGGCATTCGGGCAAAACTGATCGGATTCCATCACACAGGGTCTGCCGAATGCTGCGTCCCCACCACCACGTTGGGTTGCGGGGTCTGTGGGGCAATTGTTCTAAATTTCAAATCGGTGACAACCCGATCATGCAATCGAATCAAGCGATCGGCTCAAACGATCGCCAGGGGTCTCCCTATGACACTCAATTATGACGAACACCTCATCCGTAACGAGGAATCCTGGCACCGGATTTGCCAATGCCTCTAATCTCCGTCCATCCTGCAAGAACTCGAAAACTTTAGGGAAGAAGTGGGTAATCTAGGGAGGATATCGCTCTATACCCTGCCAATTCTCCCTATGACACACCTCTCAACAGGAAGCTCAGACTTAGACAAACTCATTCCTGGAGAAATTAGGGATGATGAATTCTACACCATCATTCAAACTCTGGCTCGGGATGAACCGATTAAAACGGTTCTGGAGATTGGGTCTTCCTCAGGGCAAGGCAGCACTCACGCGTTTGTCACAGGTTTAAGAGACAATCCCCATCACCCTGATTTATTTTGTTTGGAAGTGTCTCAAACACGATTTGCCGAACTGCAAACCTATTATGCAAGCGATCGCTTTGTTCATTGCTATAACGCTTCATCTGTAGCCCCTGAACAATTTGCCTCTGAAGCCGACGTGATGGAGTTCTATCAACACGTTCCCAGCAACTTAAATCATTATCCTTTAGCAGAGGTGCTGAATTGGTTAGCCCAAGATACAACCTACGTTAGTCAGTCGGATGTACCCGTAAATGGCATTCAGTTGATCAAACAACAGCACGCCATCGATTTTTTTGATGTGGTGCTGATCGATGGCTCGGAATTTACAGGGTATGCCGAATTGCAAGCGGTGTATGGCGCTGCCTGGATCTTGCTGGATGATATTCATACTTTTAAGAATCACAAAACCCATCAATTACTGACTCAAGACCCCAACTATCGTCTGGTGCATCAAAATGATGCGATTCGACATGGGTTTTCGGTATTCAAACGGATTGAATCACCGGAAAATTTCATCTTGTTTGAATATGAAATGAAAGAAAGTTTCCTGGTGACAAAATTAGTCAAACCGGGGATGACTGTTTTTGATGTCGGCGCAAACATTGGCGATTATTCGATTCTCTTTAGTCGATTGGTCGGCAAAACAGGGACTGTCTATGCGTTTGAGCCAACCCCTAAAACCTTTGCTCAACTACAAACACGGCTGCAAACCTATCATTGTGAGAATGTTCAAACATTTCAATCCGCCGTTTTTTCAGAAAGTGGCAGGGTTGAATTTAGTGAATTCCCAGATGACTATGCTGCCTGGAATAGCATTGGTATGCCACAAATGGCAGATCCAGAAAATCCTGATGAATCCATTGCGATCGCCCATCGTGAGCTGGTTACAGCCATTAGCTTAGATGACTTTTGTGCCGACCATCAAATTCAAACCATCGACTATCTCAAAGTCGATGTCGAAGGGGCAGAAAGTGATGTGTTGCAAGGAGCCAGACACCTGCTGGCAACCAAAGCGATCCGGTTGATTCAATTTGAAATTTCTCAGAAGATGCTGGAAGGCATGGGGCGATCGGCAAACGCCACTTTCGATCTATTGCAAGAGTATGGGTATGAATGCCACCAAATCTTACCCGATGGCGATCTGGGTGATTGCGTCCGTGATTCTGATGCTTTCTATGAAAACTATATTGCGGTTCCGGCGTTACCGATTCATTTCTTTACTATTGTTTTGAACGGTGAACCATTCATTCGCTATCACATTGAAGCCTTCCAACAACTCAAATGTCCCTGGCACTGGCACATTATTGAAGGGGTGGCTGACCTAAAACACGACACGGCTTGGAGTGTCAGTTGGGGTGGACAGATTACCGATACTCTACATGACAACGGACGCAGTCGTGATGGCACCAGTGCCTATTTAGATAACCTGCAACAGCTTTATCCCAATCACATCACCGTCTATCGCAAGCCCCCAGGAGAGTTTTGGGATGGCAAGCTGGAAATGGTATCGGCTCCCCTGGTTAACATTCAACAGGACTGTTTGTTGTGGCAGGTCGATGTCGATGAACTCTGGACAACAGAGCAGATTGAAGCGGCTCACCGATTGTTTGTGCAACATCCCGAAAAAACAGCCGCTTACTACTGGTGCTGGTATTTTGTGGGGGCGCAGCTCATGGTCAGTACGCGCAACTGTTATAGCCAAAATGTAGAGCACGACTGGCTACGCACCTGGCGATTTCGACCGGGTTATGTTTGGGCATCGCATGAACCGCCTTGTTTAGTCGAACCGTTGCCCGATCAGCAATATCGCGATGTGGCGATCGCCAATCCATTTCGGCAGGATGAATTAGAGCATCATGGGTTGGTGTTTCAACATTACGCCTATACTACTCCTGAGCAATTGCAGTTTAAAGAACACTATTACGGCTATGCCCATGCCCTGGAACAGTGGCAAGCCTTGCAATCACAAACACAGTTTCCGGTGCGCTTGCGACAGTACTTTTCCTGGGTGCATGATTTGACGATGGTCGATCGCCCAGAGTCGCGGGGTGTCGTGCCGATCGCCCAATATGATGCAACCCAAAATTCCTGGCGTTTTCTGGATGCCGCCTCTTTGCAAACAAGCATTGAAGCTATTCCCGATCGCCCGTCTCCTTTAATTGTGGTGGATGGTGTCTTTTTCCAACTGTACAAAACGGGGATTGCCAGAGTGTGGCAATCCCTGCTGCAACACTGGGTAGAAAACGGATTTAGCAAACATATCATTGTTTTAGATCGAGCCGGGACTGCACCGGATATTGCAGGCATTCAGTACTATCCGATTGCTGCCTATCGAGCCGATGCAATCGATGCCGATCGCAAATTATTGCAACAGGCCTGTGATCAGTTAGGGGCTGATTTATTTACGTCAACCTATTTCACAACGCCGGTTTCTACCCCTTCAGTGGCAATGCTTTACGACATGATTCCTGAAATGATGGGAGAACGGTCGGATCATCCCATCGTTAAAGCAAAACGTGAGGCGATCGCTCATGCATCAGCTTACATCACGATTTCACACAATACGGCTCAAGACCTGGAAAAATTGTATGGCAGTTTGTTGAATCAACCGGCAAAGGTAGCCCATTGTGGCGTTGATCCGACCTTTGTAGCGGCGACCCCAGAGCAAATTACTGCCTTTCGCCATAAATATGGCATTATTAAACCCTACTTCATAGCGATGAGTGTAGACAATCCCAGTCCCTACAAAAACAATCAGCTATTTTTCCAAGCCTTTGCCCAGCTCGCCAGTAAAACCGGGTTTGAAATTGTCGGGACTGCCCTTTCTGCCGATTTACCTGCGACCTGGCGAGATTGCACCGCCGGAAGTCCCGTCCATCTTTTACGTTTAACCGATGCCGAGTTAGCCGTTGCCTATTCCGGGGCGATCGCCCTGGTCTATCCTTCTAAATACGAAGGTTTTGGGATGCCGATTTTAGAAGCGATGGCATGCGGTTGTCCGGTAATCACCTGTGCTAATTCATCAATTCCAGAAGTCGCAGACAACGCTGTTATTTACGTCGGCGAGAATGATATCGATGCGATGGCAAATGCGCTTTGTGATGTGCAAAAGCCAGGTATCCGACACCACTTAATTACGGCAGGGGTCGAGCGATCGCAGCAATTTTCCTGGGTGACGATGGCGGAAACGGTGCGTTCTATTTTAGTCGAAGCGACCCTGTCTGCACTCAATCTCAAACCGTCCAACGTCCTATTAGTATTGGATTGGAGCCAACCTGACACTGATCTGTATGCCAGCCTGGTTGAAGTGATGACCGTATGGTTGACCCATCCCCAGATGACTGAGATGACTTTGCTGATTGATAGAAGTGAGGTACCAGAGGGGCTTGATCCCGAATTACTATTGGGAGATGTGGTCATCAGTCTATTGATGGAGCAAGAAGAGGAGGTTGACGAACCCAATTTGGCATTGGTTGATCAGCTCAGCGATACCCAATGGCACGTGTTAGCGACTCGATTGCGAGGCTATATTGCTCTAACAGAGCAGTCAACCGCGATCGCTCGTTGCCAGCAATTCCAGATTCCTCAGTTGAGTCTCAGCGATCTATAAGCCGTTGACGGATGCAGCACCCTCATGATTGATTCATTTTCCCCCGATTCTCCGATTGCTTCTTACTGGCAATACCTTCACCGGGCTTGTCCGTCGCTGGATTTGACAGCATTATTCACTGCGTTTGCAGATCTGGACTGGAGTGAGTGGGAACAGCCAGAATCGGCGATCGCCCTGAATAATTTTGCCGTGATGGCATTGATTGAAGCAGAAACCTGTGGCGATCGCGATCTGCGGACTATCCAATTAGACATGGCAGTATCCGCCTTGCAACAGGGTGCAGAGATGGGAGACTATCCCTTATGTGCTGCCCATCTTGCCCAGATTCATCTCATGTTAGGTGAGGCTGAAATCGCAGCGACGATTGCTTTTTCTACCTGGATGAATGCACTGCAACCCGCGTTCACTCCGTCGGCTGAAGTACTACCGCTGGGGTTGGTTTATTTACCACCGCAGAGTCAACCCGGTGGAATGGCTCGCAGTCAGCAATTCACCCAGCTTTTACAGGCAAAAACAGGCTACGAGCAAGCCTTACAAATTTCGATCCAGACCCTCTGTGGAGCCAAACAGTTTTTCTATCAGCCCGATTGGATGCGGTTTATGCACCTGGCAACCCATCTGACTCCCGATCGAGTAGATCTAAACTTGAAGCTGGGGCTTTCGTGCCTGATCAACAAACAAGGAGAAGGCTTGTATTATCTCCACCGTGCCCAGCAACTAGCGCCGCACCTGGCTGCCCCTATGCAGGCGTTGTATCTGGCATATCGCAACCTTGAAGATATCAATGCTGCTCATCGTTGGCTAGACGTTGCATTAGTTCAATACAATCAACAGCCCGAATCACCAGAGTGGGTATGGGCAACTCTACCTTGGGATAGCCCATTTACTTACATTCCCTTTGAACATAGGCAATTGGCTGTAGAAGCCAACCTTCAAAGCATTGTCACCAATATTTTGTTGGGTGAAGCAGACTGGGTAGAGCAAGAGATTCATTTTTGGCGCAACCAGATTCAACCGGGTATGACGGTGATTGATGTGGGGGCAAATGTGGGGGTATATGCTATCAGTGCGGCGCAACGCGTCGGTGCCCAGGGGCGAGTGCTGGCGGTTGAACCCTTTTCCGGGTGCCTTCAATGTTTGACAGAAACCCGTCGGATCAATCAACTCTCCTGGTTGACTCTCTGTGCTGGAGCTGCCAGCGATCGCATGGGGACTGCTCACCTCTCGATTCATGATGCCAACGAACTCAATCAAATTGTTATGCATGATGGCTCATTGGCAGCAACAGAGGCGGTTGAAGCCATTACCTGCTTTACGTTAGACAGTTTGGTGGCGCAAGAAAAGCTGGAGCGGGTAGATTGGCTGAAGATTGATGCCGAAGGTCATGAATTACAAGTTTTGCGAGGAAGCGATCGCCTACTTTCTACCTACGCTCCGGCAATTCTCTACGAAAACATCGCGAGTTCAGGAGATAGCAATCTTGAAGTAGCCGACTTTCTCAAATCCAGAGGCTATCAACTATTTCGCTACCAACCGTATTTGGATGATCTAATTCCCCTGAATGCCGATGAAGACTGGTCAGGCACCTTAAACATTATTGCGTTACCCGCATTGCCATAGTCAGGGCTATGTTGTTAAACAAAATCGAGTGTGGCAGGGGCGCGGCTCTGCCGCGCCCCTGCGATAGCAACCGTCGAGACGGTTAAATCAGGAGGTTGTGTGATACCGATTTAAACAGACTCCACAGCACATCGATCTCGTGTAAGGGCGCATCGCAATGCGCCCCTACGGTATCTGGTGCGATCGCTAATTAAATTGGTATGAGAACCTGCGCGGAGCGCAGGTTCTCATACAACCCTTGTTCTAATTAACCCCTCGACTGCTATATAAAACTCGATTTTTATTGCGTTTCTAAGGGACAGTTTCAGAGCAGACACTATTTACACTGAAGCGAGTTAAACACTTGCTCTGCCAGGCCTGCGGCGTTGTCGCCAGTGGTGGTCAATGCGACAAAATAAAGATTTTCGCGATAGGTGACGGTGGCTTGATAGCTGATTGCGGTTTGATCGGCTTGCCCTGAAGTCGTTTGCTTCCCTTGAGAAACCAGCACATCTACTGTTTGACCACAAAGTTCTTTGGATTCTGTAGTGGCTGATTCCGTCTTAAAATTGCTGCCCTGCTGTTGTTCAATGCTATCTTGCATCGCTTTTTGAAATTCTGCCGGATCACCTTGCAGTTGGGTGCCAATTTTGCCCATTACCAAAATGATGGGGTGCGGATCTTGGGCACTCATGACGCCCGCAAACTGAACACCACCAATATTCATTGCCATCAACCCGACTGACCCGCCCGGAATCTCATACTCCATGATATCTTGGGCAGCTTGCTCGGCTTGCTCTGTGCCAAAAGACAGGTTAAGCGATCGCTGAACAAAGAACGCCAGACCAGCTCCTAGAAGGATGAATAGCAGCAACGCGCCACCACACCCAATCCCGATCCATTTCCAGACGTTACCTGATTTAGGCGGTTGGGGAGTCTCAGAGTCAAACATATCGCAAGGAGGGGTGAACGTTACAACAAAAATGCAGGTGCAAATGCTCTTGGTTTTACTATAGTCCTTTCCCTGGCGATCGCATTCTTTTCGCCTCGCATCAGGATCAGGGATGGTAGATGGATACATTCAAACGCAACCCGCTTACGGATGCGATCGCTTACTTTTTCTTCTTTTTCTTATTACTTTTCGTGGAGCCAGACACCCCCTGACCAAATCCTTGCACGGGTTTTAGCGATGCTTGCCTGGGTATGTCTAGAAAATGGCTATCCCATGAGGAAGATGAGGTAGATGGAAAATCCCAATCAGACAGGGGCTGATCAGACGGTTCTTCAAACTCAGGATTGGCAATCAGCTGAGCCGCTCGCAGGTTTTTAAAGAATCGGGGTTGCAAGTCTTTAGGTGCAAAATCAGATTCTTTTTTAAGTCCAAATTCGATCTGAACGGTTGCCCAGGTGCCTGGAATCATGTCATCCACTTGATTAGCAGCATAGGCTTGCCCGATCAGATCCACGGCTTCAACCGCTTGTAGATCGAGCAAGGTTGCGACTAATATGCCATTTAATATGGGCGTATTTTCGTTGTATGCTTCAAGCTGATGGCTCAACGTCTCAACACAGATATCTCTATGCTCTGGCGCAGTCCTCCCAATCTTTGAGACTCCTTCTGCGACGGCACAACGTGCCCATTCATTCAAGGCAGTATTGGCTAGAGAGTCTATCAAAACGGGTAGGGCATCTATACCGATTAATTGGATGACCCAAGGTGCTTCGTTGCTGAGCCAATCATCATCTTTGTAGCGATCCCATAGAGACAATAGAGGTGCGATCGCCTCTATTGCCTTGAGTTGCCCCAATGCCCGCCATGCATGAACAATGCCCCATCCCTCTAAATATTCTTCATTCTCCCAGAGGTGGTCATCTGTCATCATGCGAATCAATTCAGGACTATCTGCGGGTGTTAGCCCATAGGTTGTAGGATAGTCTGGCCAATCCTTTAAGTCGGTCAGATAACCTTCACCGATGGTGAGGAGAGCAGCGACTGGGGGCTGATAGGGTGTGGGGTTGTGTTGGTCAGACATGATACAAACACTCAAATGTCATTATTCCTAGCCTAGAACATTCACCCGTCGTTATAGCAGTTCTCCAGCATTTGTAATTTTGTTTGAGAGAGCGACGGCGGAGCCGTCGCTCTCCAAAACGGTACTGATTTGGGGGATAACGTTGACCGTGAAACTGTGAAACCGAGGCTGCTGATTTGCGCTATGAAATTGGGTGGGAGTGCCACGCTCCGCGTGGCACTCCCACCCAATTTCATAGCTGGATGGATCACCAGGATTGCCCGGTCCATTGCCCACTGGGTATCAGCACCCCGCTAAACTTCTGCACTTGCGCCAGCGACATCCTATATATCCAAACAATTCCAAGCGATCGCCCTTGTGGATCAAACACTTCTTGTTCATAGCGATTATATTCATTCAAATCTGGCGATCGCCCCACGTCATACCCTTCCAATTCGTCCAGATGCTTCAGCACGGCTGCATCCGCAAAGGAGAGAACGACCCCATAAATCGGTTGATTGCCAGATGTCATTGCCGGGTAGCCCATCGGCAGATCAAACAATTGACCATAGGCGATCGCCTCACACGCCTCAATGACTCGACCCTCGCAATATTGGGGATAGTAATATTCGCCAGGTTTTAACGTACCGTAGACGAAGACGCGAATCGATGGAGAGGTCATAGCAGAGCAAGAAGGGGTAAAGGTCATCGTTTAACACAGCAGCAGCACCAAAAATTAACACCCTGTCTAGAACAGTACTGAGTTTCAGGTTTAACTCAAAACTCAAACTCTTACAGCGCTTTACGCTTGAGTAAGCCATCGTTATTTTTGTGAGAGCCTCGCGGAGCGAGGCTCTCACAAAAATAACCTGGTTTTAAGCGATTGAAAGTCGCTGTAATAGTGTTCCCAATCACCCACTGGGGTTGGCTGAGTACCCTTCTCATCACTTTTCGGATAGGCTCTTAGAATGGTGTAAATAGATAGAGCTATCCAGAGGAGTCATCCGTGGAGTCCCGTTATAATCCCGCAACGATCGAGGAAAAGTGGCAGAATACTTGGGCTGAGCAAGGGTTAGACAAAACCCCTGAAACAACCGATCAGCCGAAATACTACGCACTGTCGATGTTTCCCTATCCGTCCGGGAATCTCCATATGGGGCATGTCCGCAACTATACGATTACGGATGTGATTGCCAGAGTGCATCGGATGCAGGGCTATCGCGTGTTGCATCCCATGGGTTGGGATGCGTTTGGCTTGCCAGCCGAAAATGCAGCGATCGATCGGGGCGTTCATCCTGCCAAGTGGACGTATCAAAATGTCGCACAGATGCGATCGCAACTCAAAAAACTGGGGTTATCTTACGACTGGGATCGGGAAGTGACCACCTGTTCGCCCGATTATTATCGCTGGACGCAGTGGTTGTTTTTAGAATTTTTTAAAGCTGGCTTAGCCTACCAAAAAGAAGCGGCAGTGAACTGGGATCCTGTCGATCAAACGGTGCTGGCAAATGAACAGGTGGATAGTGAAGGTCGTTCCTGGCGATCGGGGGCAAAGGTCGAGCGCCGTTTATTGCGGCAATGGTTCCTCAAAATCACCGACTATGCCGAACAGTTGCTGAAGGATCTGGATCAATTGGATGGCTGGCCCGAACGGGTGAAGCTGATGCAGGAAAACTGGATCGGTAAATCAACTGGGGCAGAGGTAACGTTCAAAACTGAAACCGATGATAATTTGACGGTCTTCACGACGCGCCCAGATACGCTCTGGGGAGCGACGTTTATGGTGCTGTCGCCGGAACATCCGCTGGTTGCAACGTTGACGACGGCTGCTCAGGCTGAAGCGATCGCCGCATATCAAGCCGCTGCCGCTGGCAAAAGCGAAATCGATCGCACAGCTGAGGAACGAGAAAAAACAGGGGTTTGGACGGGCAGTTATGCCATCAATCCCGTTAACGATGAGAAGATTCCTATCTGGATTGCTGACTATGTGCTGATGGGCTACGGAACGGGTGCGATTATGGCGGTGCCTGCCCACGATCAGCGTGACTTTGAGTTTGCCAAAACCTTCAACTTGCCGATCAAGGTGGTGGTGCAACCCACCGATCAAACCCTGGATGCTACAACGATGACCGAGGCGTTTGCCAGTGATGGGGTGATGGTTAATTCTGGACCATTGGATGGGGTTGCCGCCGGGAAAGGTGCCGGTCAAAGTGTGGCAACGGCGATCGCCTGGTTAGAAGCCAACGGCAAGGGCAAAGGCACCGCAACCTATCGCTTGCGAGATTGGTTAATTTCGCGGCAACGCTATTGGGGTTGCCCAATTCCCATTATCCATTGTCCCGACTGTGGTGCAGTGGCAGTTCCCGATGCTGACTTGCCTGCCTTGTTGCCCGAAAATGTTGAATTCTCCGGACGGGGTGCATCGCCCTTAGCCCAGATGGAGTCGTGGATTAATGTGCCTTGTCCCAGTTGCGGGACTCCTGCAAAACGTGAAACAGACACGATGGATACGTTTATCTGTTCGTCGTGGTACTTTTTGCGTTACGCCGATGCGAACAACGATCAACGAGTATTTGATCCAGCCAAAGCAAACGATTGGTTGCCTGTCGATCAATATGTGGGCGGAATTGAACACGCCATTTTGCACTTACTGTATTCGCGGTTCTTTACCAAAGTCTTGCGCGATCGCGGGTTACTCAATTTCGATGAACCGTTCAAGCGATTGCTGACCCAGGGGATGGTGCAGGCAGCAGCTTACAAAAATCCAGTAACGGGCAAATACTTTGCCCCGGCTGACCTGGCAGATGTGTCGAAACCCGTTGATCCAACCACTGGCGATCCGTTAGAAGTCGTCTTCGAGAAAATGTCGAAGTCCAAATACAACGGCATCGATCCCAAACAGGTGTTGGAAAAATATGGCGCAGATACGGCTCGCATGTTTATCTTGTTCAAAGCTCCACCCGAAAAGGATCTGGAATGGGATGAAGCCGATGTTGAGGGACAGTTTCGGTTTCTCAATCGGGTCTGGCGGTTGGTAACAGAGTTTGCTGCTCAATCTTCGTCCAGCAAAACCAAAGCCAATGAACCCTTGAGCAAGTCCGAAAAAACGTTGCGCTACGCCATTCACTACGCCATCCAGCACATCACCGAAGATTTGGCAGGCGACTATCAACTCAATACTGCCGTTTCAGAGTTGATGAAGCTGAGCAACGCCATCACTGATGCCGACTGCAAAACTTCGCCTATTTACACAGAAGGTATTGATACTCTGGTGCGGTTATTGGCTCCGTTTTCCCCGCATATTGCCGAAGAACTCTGGCAAATCCTGGGGCATACGGACTCGATCCACCGCCAAACCTGGCCCGCCTACGATCCATCGGCGCTGGTGGTAGACGAAATTGCTCTGGTAATTCAAATTATGGGTAAAACTCGCGGCACGATTCAGGTTCCGGCTCAGTCTGACAAAGCTGCGCTAGAGCAATATGCCCGCGAGTCAGAATTGGCGCAACGGTATATTACGGGCAAAGAGATCAAAAAAGTGATCGTGGTGCCGGGGAAACTGGTCAACTTTGTCATTGCCTGACGATCGACGAGTGTGGCGCGGCTCCACTGCGCCACACTCACCCCAAAGATGACCAGGGCGATCGCCACCATTCTTAAAGATTCATTCATGTCCACGGCTCACCCACCCGAATATTGTGGGGATAGGGAACACCATTATCCGAAGGTAGGTAAGACAATGGCTAGGCGATATAGGATTGGGCAGATTTTATCTGGCATCGGGCTGATTGCATTAACGGCTTGTGCCCAAAGCCAAAGCCCATCAAGCCCTAGCCCACTGGCTGAATCTCCGGCACCCTCTGCTCCAACTAGTACTCCAATCCCTTCGGTCACGAATACTTCAGAGGAATCAAGCAGCCCGATTGCAGAAGCCCCACTGTCCCCTGTCGCTCGTCCAGCAACCGAGACGGCAACCTTAACAGTGGAGGGCGAACCCGAAGAAATTCAACTGGTATTGTTTGATCCCGACAATTTACCGTTTAGTACCTATTTGCCTGAAGGTAATTTTACCGACGAAGCAACGAGTTCCGATGAAGGCACCGGGGTACGGTTATATTGGACATTTGCCGGTGATGTGGATGAGAGCGCCTACATCCATGCGTTTTTTCCGGCTCAGTCGATGAGTCTGGATGCGATGAAAGACTTTATTGCAGGCGATCGCGGTTTAATGGCAAGCAATAACTGGTCTGAAGTCAATCGCACGACTGATATTCCATATCCCTGGGCAAAAGAGGCGATCGCCTTCGAAGAAAATTCTGAAGCCGGATATTTCTTAGGCGTGATTGTGATTGGCGAACGCGATGGTGACGCTTTCTACATTGCCAGTCGCTACCCAGCCGAATATGCAGACGGGTTTCAACCCAGATTTGAATTGGTCTTAGACCATTTAGAACTAAAAAATTAGAGCGGTGGTTTTGTCATTTTTTGTGAGAGAGCGACGGCGGAGCCGTCGCTCTCTCACAAAAAATTAGGCTTTATAAAATTCACGATCCGGAATCTTCAACGGATCGGCATTCAGTTTACTTCGATAGCTCTTTTTCGATCGCGGTAACCAGTTCGGCATCATTGGGAGCAACACTGCTGCGGTAGCGCCCAACCACTTCGCCCTGTTTATTCACCAAAAATTTCTCAAAATTCCAGGAGACATCGCCTGTGGGGTCTATCGCCGTCGTCAGACGAGCATATAGTGGATGCTGATAAGCACCTTTGGCATGAACCTTATCAAACAATTCAAACGTGACGCCATAATTGCGATCGCAAAATTGAGCAATCTCCTCATTGGTGCCGGGTTCTTGAGTACCGTAATCATTGCAGGGAAAGCCGAGCACCTTTAACCCTTGCTTACCATAGGTTTGATTCAACTGCTCTAACCCTTTATATTGCGGAGTGTAACCACAATAGGAGGCTACATTCACAATTAACAGCACGTTGCCAGCATAATCGCTGAGCTGCTTTTCTTCACCTGTAATGGTTTTAACCGTAATGTCGGATACTGAGCTTTTCATTTTAATTCACAAAACTTAACTCCTGTATTTATAGTAGAGCACGTTAGGGAAAGGAGCACTGCTGATTTAGGCTATGAAATCTGGTGTGAGCGCCGCGCTCTGCGCGGCGCTCACACCAGATTTCATAGATGGATTAAGCCATGTCACGAAAGGACTCTATTTAAACTATTTAAACGAGTGAGGGAGCGCCGCTCAGCGGCGCTCCCTCACTTGTTTGAATTCCGGGTTAGCAAATAATTAACTGGGCACGTCAGGGCTGGGACTCAACCAATGACTGAACTCTGACTCAAAGCGATCGCCCAAAATAGCGGCTCGGATGCGTTGAGTAAAGTGAATCAGTTCGGTGATGTTGTGAATCGAGATCAGCGTGTACGCCAAAATCTCATACGTTCGCAACAAATGGCTGAGGTAAGCCCGTGTAAAGGTCTGGCAGGTGTAGCAAGAACAATGCTCATCCAGGGGGGTGAAGTCTTGCTTGAACCGAGCATTCTTAAGATTCCAGCGTTCTCCCTGGACTAACGCATTTCCATGACGCGCCAATCGGGTCGGGATCACACAATCAAATAAATCAACCCCTGCGGCGATCGCCTGTGCCATCTCCCGGTAGGTTCCCACCCCCATCAAATAGCGGGGTTTATCCGGTGGCAACAGAGGCGTGGTAGCTTGCACAATTTTCTCAATCAACGCCGGTGGTTCTCCGACGCTGACCCCCCCAATGGCATACCCTGGCAAATCGAACGTTGCCAATGCTTTTGCCGACTGCTCTCGCAAATCTAAATAGACCCCACCCTGGACAATCGCAAACAACGCCTGGTCGGGTCGTTGATGGGCAGCGATACAACGCTCTAGCCAGCGGTAAGTCCGCTCGGTGGATGCATTGACGGCGTCCCAGCTGGCAGGGTAAGGCGGACATTCATCAAATGCCATGATTACATCGGCACCCAGAGCATTTTGAATCTGAATTGATTTCTCTGGGGTCAGATGAATCAATTGTCCATCGCGCGGGGATTTGAACGTGACGCCTTCATCGGTAATAGAACGCATCTCGCTCAGGCTAAAAACCTGGAACCCTCCCGAATCTGTCAGAATCGGACCACTCCAGCCCATGAAACGGTGTAACCCACCTGCCTGCTCGACAATAGCTTCACCGGGCTGCAAATGTAAGTGGTAAGTATTTGCCAGAACCATTTGTGCCCCTGTTGCCTTTAGTTGGTCAGGGGTGACTGTTTTGACATTTGCCAATGTTCCCACAGGCATAAACCGGGGTGTTTCGACTGCACCGTGGGGGGTTGAAAAAACTCCGGCTCGGGCGTTTGTATGACTGCACCGAGCCTGACACTCAAAGGAAAATTGTGAACTCAACTCTAGAAAAACTTGAAACAGCTAGGAAACTTACAGAGGAAAATTCTCCTCGTCATCAATCCGCACATCCCAACCCGCAGAGAGAACTTCAGCCACGACGGCTTCTAGTGCGGCGGCATTCAAGCAGCGAGTCGTTTGCTCTTGGAGGGGATTGGAAAGGGGAATTAAGCGGAGTTGGAGAGTATCTTGCACCAGATCAAACCGTGCTTCTTGTTCTGGCGATCGCCTCAGCTCTAAATAATCAAAGCTACAAACATTAATGTAAAGCGTATGGTTTGCCACTAACGTTGAGCGTTGAGGATCGGAGAAGACCTCCAGTACATATCCTTCGCCTTCACTTAGCACCTGCCCATCTTGACTGTAAACATAGCGCACCCGACTCAAATCGGAAAGCAGTCTTTGCATATCTTGCTTGTTGATCACAAGACCTGTGTCAACAATGCAAGGAGCGGGCAACTTTGTGTTTCCAGAGAGTTGATCATGACTCATAAAAACAGAAACCCTTGACCTAGATTAATAAGACCGTAGGTCGCTCAACAACAGGGGAACATAGAAACAGGAAACTGCCAATCAAGAGAGACTTTCCGGAAGAAAACCTTGTGTAAATCTTGACTAGCTTAAATCTAACCGAGTGTAGAGGAATTGCTTCCTCTTCAGTAGAGGACCAATTAATGAAACACTTCCTGCACATCCTATCAAAAAAAACAGGATGGAGAAAAGTACAGCACACATGGATTAGTAGCGCATGAAACAATCTTATCCCAGGATTTAAGATTCTTCTTTAATAGAATCTACTGAACTTCCTGAATAGTTTGAATTTTCTGACTTTTCTTGCGATTTCCAGGATTAAATCAAGCTTTAATTATGGCGCTAAGCACGCTTCAGAGATTCAGCCAAAGCGCTGAACCTATCCAACTCGCGATGTGATATGTCCTATTTCAGATCAATTCTTTAGACAGGCTTTTAAGGATAGAAAATCAAATCAAGTCCGGTTTTGGTGTGGCGCGGCGGAGCCGCGCCACACCAAAACCAGTACACCAAATTAATGGATAGGGTTGGAGCGAGAGTCATTGGGCAAAGGATTGTGACATTTTTTACGGTTGGATTTTCTCAAGTGTTGGCAGCGATCGCCTTTTATACCTGTCTGCCAATTCCGTTAGCTGCCACCCTGGATTTTCGCTTTGTGGCGCGTTTGGCTCCCCTGGTGGGGATCTTAATGGGGAGTAGTTTGGCGATAGTTGATCTCGGTTTACAGGCTGTGCAAATGCCCTCGTTAACGCGCAGTGCCGTTTTAGTTTTAACTGCGTTGGCAATCACAGGGGGGTTGCATCTGGATGGCGCGATGGATACGGCGGATGGGTTGGCGGTTCCAGATCCCCAACGTCGTCTGGAGGTGATGACAGATAGTGCAACGGGGGCATTTGGGGCAATGGCAGCGATCGCCATTTTGCTGCTGAAAACTGTTGCGTTGAATGATCTAACTGACTATCGGGCGATCGCGTTGATTCTGGCTCCGGGTTGGGGCAGATGGGCACAACAAATGGCGATCGCCCGGTACCCCTATTTGAAACCCTCTGGCAAAGGCGCATTTCACAAAACCGCGTTGCCGTCTGTGTGGCACACCGTGCCTAGTTTGGGCTTGCTTGTGGGCATCAGCCTGGTCAGCATCTGGCACATTAGCAATCATTGGCAACCTGTGGCACTCCTACTCATGGCTGGTATAGGGCTGGCGGTGGCAGTTCCTGCCTGGTTTCAGCACCAGTTGGGTGGACAGACAGGCGATACCTATGGGGCGGCGGTGGAATGGACAGAAACTTTATTTTTGATAGCGTTGACTCTTTTCTAGGGTTGCCAACGCCAGGCTACAAAATAGGTTGAGGCTATGCCTTCCAGACCAAAAGAGTGATGGGCTGAGGAGCTTCGCGGAGCGAAGCTCCTCAGCCCATCGTTGGCTCTACCTCAATGGCATCAGGCAATAGAACCTTCCTGATCTCAATATGTAGCCCGAATTTGAGGAATGAATACAGGTAGATTTGTGATGAATATCACAGCGTTGCACCAAGTTTTTCACATTTAAGAACTAGATTGAGACTATCACCCGAGCACCCGGTCATTTATAACCCTGTTCTAGCGATATCCGAGATCAATGGCAGAACCGCACTACATGGGTTGCAATCTATCATTTTCATGACCCAGGCGACCCCTGTCAGCCCAGCGTGCCGTTTATCTTCTATCCTCGGCTAAGAGAACATTATGCAAGTCGCTCCCTTCCCATACAACGAAAATCAAAGACTGAAAGCACTCTACGAATACAATATTTTTGATACGTTGCCGGAAGAGGCGTTTGATGATCTGACTCGGCTCGCTTCCTATATCTGCGGAACGCCTATTTCTTTAATTAGCCTGATCGATCGCGATCGCCAATGGTTTAAATCTAAAGTGGGCTTGGATGCGAATGAAACCTCGCGGGATCTGGCATTTTGCGCCCATGCCATTTTACAAACAGAGCCTCTCGTTATCCCTGATGCCTTAGAAGACGAGCGATTTGCTGACAATCCTCTGGTTACGGACGGAACCGTACGATTTTATGCTGGGGTACCGCTGATCAATCCCGATGGCTATACCTTAGGCACCCTCTGCGCCATCGATCAACATCCTCGCCAGCTCACCCCCGAACAACTCTCTGCATTACAAGCCCTGGGGCGTCAGGTGATTTCGCAACTAGAACTGCGCCGCAACCTGATCAATCTGGCACAGGCACAAACACACCTGGTACAAAGTGAAAAAATGTCGAGTCTGGGACAGCTGGTTGCCGGGGTTGCCCATGAAATCAATAACCCCGTGAATTTTATTCATGGCAACTTAAAGCATGTCCAGCGCTACATAGAAGACTTATTAGACGTTCTGCAACTCTATCAAAGCGAATATCCTGCGCCTGCCGATGCCCTGCAACAAAAGCTGGAAGACAGGGAGATCGATTTTGTCATGGAAGATCTACCCAAAACCCTCAGTTCGATGAAAGTGGGAACCGATCGGATTCGGGAAATCATCAAATCGCTCCGATCATTTTCACGCCTGGATGAGGCAGCCGTTAAATTTGTCAATATCCACGAAGGCATCGACAATACACTGACGATCTTGCAACACAGGTTGCAGCCAAAGCCCAGTCAGTCTGCAATTCAAGTGGTGAAACACTATGGTAATTTGCCCCTGATCGAGTGTTATTCCGGGCAGCTCAATCAGGTATTTATGAACATTTTGAGTAATGCCATTGATGCGCTTCAGGCACTGAATCCGGGCGATCGCACAGACAATGCTCAAATAGAAATCTATACAGAACTGATCCAGACAGATCGAATTGCTATCCGCTTTCGAGACAATGGCGTTGGTATTCCGCCTGAGCAGCAGCAACGTATTTTTGATCCCTTTTTCACCACTAAACCGATTGGCAAAGGAACTGGGCTGGGTCTATCGATTAGTTATCAGGTCGTGACCGAAAAACACCATGGCTCTTTACAGTGCATTTCCTCAGTCACCAGTGGTACAGAACTCGTGATTGAAATTCCCACCCGGCAAGAATATTCCTTAAGAGCCTGAGGGATGAGGACGATAACCTGATGATCTGCGAACTTTAGTGTGGGTGCCGCGCGAAGCGCAGCACCCACACTAAAGTTCGCAGACTAGCGCCATAAATTTTGGGAAGAGGGTATATAGCGCTGTGCAGAAACGGTGTTGTGGGGCGCGGAGCGCCCCACAACACCGTTTCTGCACCTAACGAACTTGCACACCGCTATAAATCGGTGACATAAGTCGTACTCGTTATGAGTATGATAAACTAATAAGCAGGTTGATTCAGACAAAGTCTAGGTGCTCATGAGATGGCAGCCGTTGCTCCCAATTTCTATGCAGAAGGGGGGAAGCAAACATACCAAAAATCATCCAATAGTTCGATGCAGTTTTGATGGAACTCTTATATGCTCCGTCTTGGGCGAGTGAGCATTACCCGAGCTGCATAAACATACATGAACATAAAGATGGCGATCGCTATTCTGCTCAAGCCAGCATTTGGTCAGAATCTACTTAATCTGTTCGCCCGGTCATCCGTCTCGCACCCGCTTTATCGATCATCCTGAATCTCGATCAGCCTGAAATTATTGGCACTCAAGTGGCACCCTACCCGCCAACGGTAGGGTCAGGGTAAACCTGCTAAAAGCCATCCAAACCTTTTCCTGAAGCCAATTTCAATTCAACTCAACCACCAGAAAGGAGATCTCTATGACAGTTACGCTAGAAACCAAACAAACTGAAGTTGTCAAAACGCTTAACCGTGAACAAGCCAATGCTCTAGTTGCTTACCTCAACTACAAAAAATATCACTGGCTTACCTACGGTCCCCTCTTCCGCGACTTGCATCTGCTGTTTGAAGGTCAAGGCGGAGAGGTGTTTGACATGATTGATGAGTTGGCAGAGCGCAGCATGATGATTGATGGAACTCCAGTTGCCGACCCAGCTCAATATATCCCTACCGCAACGGTGAAACCCTCGTCAGGACGACTAACCGTCAAAGAAATGGTAGAAGAAGCGATCGCCACTCACGAATTGATCATCGAAGAAATGCACCAGGATGCAGAAATTGCCACCGAAGCAGGCGATATCGGCACTGCTGATCTCTATACCCGTCTGGTACAAGTTCACCAAAAACATCGCTGGTTCTTAAAAGAACTGTTGAGAAAAGGTGACAATTTGGTTTCGTAGTTTTTGGCTGTTAGCTAATAGCTGTTAGCTGTTAGTTAGCTTGTCTGATCTATTAAAATCCCAGTTTTTTGATGGTGTAAAGATGCGCCACGACAAAACTGGGATTTTGTTCAACAGCTTAAAGTACGAGTTTTGGCAAGAGTTGAAGGCGTACGAGGAGGAACGACGAATGCCTTATATTACTAGTGTCGAACAGATTGGGTTTGAACAGGGAATTGAACGAGGAATTGAGCAGGGGGAGCGATCGCTAGTTTTGGAACAATTGGCGAGTTTATGTGGAGACCTGCCGCAGCCTGTGCAATCTACGATCGCCAAGTTGTCAGGCGATCGCATCAAAGCACTGAGTTTAGCGCTGTTGAGGTTTCAGAGTTTGCTCGATTTAGAACAGTGGTTAAGGGAAAATTCACAGTAGCCATTTAAGGAGATGCGATCGTGGCACAGCCCATTCGAGTTTTGTTGCAAACGACCATTCCGACCACTGAAGACGATTGGAGTATTGCCCGATTTTCGTTGCTCACTGAGTATCTTGCGGCTTTGACTGATGCCAATAGTCAGCCTTTGGTTAGTGTGACAGCTCGCGATCGCCAACCCGATGCCGATGGTAATGATCCTGTCTTAAGCTATTTAAATCGGGCGGAGTTTGATCAACTCTGGCTGTTTGCGCTGGATGTGGGCGATGGGTTGAGTGCCCAAGATTGTGCGGGCATTACCCGCTTTCACCAACAGGGTGGGGGCATTTTCACCACTCGTGATCACCAGGACATGGGGATTTCCATGTGTGCGTTGCATACCTTGGGAATGTTTCATTACTTCCATTCCCAACAACTAGACCCTGATGAGTCTCGTTGCTGTGCTGATGATTCCTACACGACCTCAATTTCTTATCCCAATTATCATTCTGGGCGCAATGGCGACTACCAGCGCATTTCCCCAGTTGAACCGATCCATCCGCTATTAAAAAAAACGCAGGGTGTGATCGAGTATTTTCCGGCCCATCCCCATGAAGGTGGAGTTGGGGTGCCCGATAACATTAGCTATGCGCGAGTTATTGCAACGGGCACCAGTGCTGTGACCCATCGCCCATTTAATCTGGTGGTGGCAGGCGATCGCACAGCGGATGGCAATGGCAATACAGTAGGACGGTTTGTTGCCCAATCCACCTTTCACCATCTGGTTGACTATAACTGGGATATTACCAAAGGCTGTCCCACGTTCGTCTCCGAAGCTGCTGGCGATGGCTATCAAAACCATCCCGAAGCGTTGGACGATATTAAAGCCTATGTCCATAATCTAGTGGTATGGTTAGCTCCGGCTTAACCCCTATATAGCAATCCTAAATCAGTTGTGAAAGCGCCCGCCCTTCGGGCGGGCGCTTTCACAACTGATCAGGTTCACAAATCAAATAGGATTGCTATAGCAATCGTCGAGACGGTTAAATTAGAAGGTTGTGAGAGAACCCGCGCGGAGCGCGGGTTCTCTCACAACCTTTGCCCTAATCAACCCCTCGACGGCTATAGCAGCTCACAAGTCCAATTGCCGGAGGGCATCTTCGGCAGCCCGTTTTTCGGCTTCGCGTTTGCTGCGATCGCTACCTCGTCCATAAATGCGATCGCCCACTAGCACTTCAGCCGTAAACGTTTTAGCGTGATCAGGTCCCGATTCAGCGGTAATGCGATATCTAGGATTGTCCGGTCCCAAGTTTGCCAGTGCCCACTGCTGAAACAAACTCTTAGGGTCAATCGTACACCCTGCTTCATCTCCCATTTGCTGGGCAATGGGGGTAAACAGTTCTCTGACATACTCTTGTGCCGCATCAATACCAGAGTCTAAAAAGTAAGCCCCAATGACCGCTTCAAAGGCATCACTCAAGATCGAAGGGTTGTGTCGTCCTCTTTCTTTCTCAACGCCCCGTCCCATGCGCAATAAATGCCCCAGGTTGAGCGACACAGCAAATTCTGACAGACGAGGCTGATCGACTAATGCAGAACGGCGACGGGTCAGTTCCCCTTCGGGCAATTCTGGATACAGCCGATAAAGCAACACACCAACCAAAAACCCCAGCACGGCGTCGCCTAAAAATTCTAGGCGTTGATTATCTGGCAAGTTTTGTTCTGGGCGTTCATTACAGTAAGACTTATGTGTAAGCGCCTGTTCCAAAAGCGACGGGTCGTAAAATTTGGGTAGTTCAGGCATTACTCAATCATGGTTGACCGCAACTCCCTATAGGATTCTAGTTGACCCATGACCGTTTAATGCAAACCAGGCAATCAAAGTACATAGAGGCTGAATCGACCCGATTTACAGCGATATTCGGCGTTAGTGATCGGAGCTATAAAAATGGGTGTGGGTGCCGCGCTTCACGCCGCACCCACACCCATTTTTATGACTAGATTCAGCAATGCCAACAAGCAAGATGTACTGAAGTGCAAGCTAATCTGCAACCGACCGATTAGTAGGCAAAGCAGTGGTGGAGCTGGTTTGAGAAGCTGCACCATAAATATTAGCAAGGTGATAGTTTGGATTGGATGAGGTGCCAAGTCCCGTCAATTGTCGATCTAGGGAAGCGATAAAGCCCAAGGTCATCGTCAAAGCAATGGCAGTTACTAGTGTATCGACTCGAAGTGTTGTCATAATAGGCTCCCTTTTCAGCAGTCCTTACAGTCGTCGCTTGAAGCACCTCTGACAGGAATACTTATATCCTACCCACGCCCATCTATGCAGCCCAAGCGTAGTCTTACTGTTCACAGAAACAATATTAGGACGATCGATTCCGTAAAAACTTCACTAAGCGATAAAATCCGGGCGCGGATTGTACGGATAGGACTGCAACTTCACGTTAAATTAAAATCAGTATGGCGAATTACACTGAGATCGGGTTGTACCGACTGCTGAATCACAGGGGTAAAAGTTAAGATTAGGAGAGGAGTCGGAGTCTAGGAGAGCAAACGCAACGTTCTGCTCAGTTCTATCTGCTGGAACACTCCATCGGGGCAAAAGACCGATATACTCCATAGAAAGGATCTGGTTTATTTCGATTTGAATCGTTGAAGGTGAGATTCATGACCTCATATGCTACTGCTACTGCAAGAGCTGATCTGAGTGAGCTACGACGGCTCAAGGGTCTGCTGCCACCTGAACTCAAAAGTTGGGTGTCTGTTGAAGCAGCCACGGCGGTCAACCCACCTCTAGTCACCTGTGAAGAGATCGGAAAAGATCAAGTAGAAATTCAGATTGATTTGGTGAAGTGGGATGCCTTAGCGCTCGATCAGCGCAATCTACTGTTTTGGCACGAAGTTGCCCGCATCCAGAACGATACGATTCCCAGAGATGGGTGGGAAATGGCAGCATTGGCGATCGGTCTGGGCGGCGCAGTGGGTGAACTGTGGGTACAGGATGGTCTGTTGTTGGTTTTAGCCCTGGTGTTGTGTAGCGTATCGGGTTTCCGGTTATATCAGCGCAATAATGGGCAAAAACAGTTGAAAGAAGCGGTTGACTCCGATGACAAGGCGATCGCCCTGGCAACCCGATTTGGTTATACCCTGCCCAATGCTTATAAGAGTCTGGGAAGTGCTTTAAAAATCCTGATTGATCAGGCACCGAACAAACGCCAGCGCAAAAAATACGAGACTCGCCTCGATGCGTTGCGTCGGAGCGCGGCTAAAGCTAAGGCTAAAGCGAAGACCGCCCGAGAAGACGTACAGTAATATTTCTTCAAAAAGGCGCACTCCCTGCGGGAGTGCGCCTTTTTTCGTTTAACTAGTAGATCCAATCAAACGTTTTATAGCGGTGTGCAAGTTCGTTAAGTACAGAAACGGTGTTGTGGGGCGCGGAGCGCCCCACAACACCGTACTGAATCAACCTGCACAGCGCTATACAGCGGGGTGCAGGGATTCCACCCCTGCGTGGGGCGCAGCCCACACACCCCATGTTGCAAAATTTATACCGATTTAAATAGACTGCGCGGCACATCAATCTTCTGTAAGGGCGCATCGCGATGCGCCCCCACGGGATCTGGTGCAATCGCTCATTAAATTGGTATTAGTATTCGCAACACTAGGGGTATTCATGGAATGACGTTTTGTTATGTGAGTGTCGTTCATGCCACAAAAAACTATTACTTTTTTAGGACAACCAAACGTTGATTGAGAACGATCGCACTGAGATGACGGATGTCCTGTCGGTTTGAATTTCGCCCCTATGCTCGTCCCTTCAAACGTGCTCTCGAAACCCATCATGGTCTATGGGTAAAACGGGAGGGCATTATTTTGCGACTCATTCATCCAGATGAGCACATTGCCTGGGGTGAGATCGCACCCTTACCCTGGTTTGGCACAGAATCATGGGCAGATGCGTTGAGCTTTTGTCAGCAACTTCCTGCGGTGTTAACCGAGGAGGAGATGGGGTCCATTCCCGATCGCTTGTATGCTTGCCAGTTTGGGTTTGAGTCTGCCTGGGAACTGCTGCATTCCGTTGAGGTGGATCAGACGCTGACTCAACCCCTGACCTATAGTTATCTGCTGCCAACTGGGGCGATCGCTCTGCATTCCTGGCAAATCCCCTGGACGGAGGGATACCGAACCTTTAAGTGCAAAATTGGGGTGCAGCCGATGCAAGCCGAGTGGGACTGGATCGCCCCCCTGCACCAGGCTTTACCCGCAGGCAGCACAATTCGACTGGATGCCAACGGTGGACTGAGCTATGAAGAGGCTTGCCGGTGGCTAGAGTGGTGCGATCGCCAGAATAGGGGATTTGAACTGGGATCACGGCTCTTGGGAACGATCGAATTTTTAGAGCAACCCTTGCCACCCGATTCGTTTGAGCAGTTATTGCAACTCAGTCAGCAATACCAAACCCCGATCGCGTTGGATGAGTCGGTGACGACGGTGCATCAGTTAGAGCAGTGCTATCAGGCAGGGTGGCGCGGAATTTTTGTGATCAAAGCGGCGATCGCAGGATCTATCCATCCGTTGCGAACCTTTTGTCGAACGCGCAATGTTGATGTAGTCTGGTCTTCAGTCTTTGAAACAGCGATCGCTCGCCACTTTATTGAAACTCGCCTGATTCCGTCTGTCCCGCAACAGCAACGGGCAATTGGCTTTGGGATCAATCAATGGTTTGGCGATCGCCGCTTCGATCAATCCAATTTTGAAGAAATATGGCAGACCCTCTCACCTACCTGCGACAGCGCCACAACGACCACTGGCTGATCGGTCAGAGGGAAAGCCAGATTGTAGATGTCACTGAGCGACGACTTCAGGAACTTGCCCAAGCAGCGCACTCAGGAACTTTGCCAGTAATTTTGCTGACAGAAAGCGATCCAATAAAGTTCCTGGGAAGTTTTATGGCAGCATGTACTGCCCATTATCCCGTATTTTTAGGGAATCCCCAGTGGGTTGAAGCGGAATGGCAGCAGGTGCTTGATTACGTAAAACCCGATCTGATCTGGGGTATTCAACCCGGACACTCTATCCGTGAAAATGCGATGCATCTCGGCAACGAGATCCGTAGTAAAGACGCGATCGATGTTGGAAATACGATCCGTGCTAGAAATGCGATCAGTGTTGGCAATGAGATCACGGTTGGAAACCGGATGGATGTTGGTAATGGGATCGACGTCGGTCACGCGATCGGTGTTGGTAATGGGATCAATCCTGGTAAAGCGATCGGAAGTAGAGACGCAATCGAGATTGAAAACGGGATGGATGGTAGAGACGCGATGAATCGCGTCTTCACGGGGGGAGCAGGCACAATTATGATTTCGACAGGTGGAACGTCTGGACAAATTCGTTTTGCCATTCATACCTGGGACACGTTGATGGCGTCGGTGCGCGGATTTCAGCACTATTTCCAGGTCGAACAGGTGAATGCGTGTTGTGTGTTACCGCTTTATCATGTCAGCGGATTGATGCAAGTTCTGCGATCGCTGACGACGGGAGGACAGCTTGCCCTCTTCCCCTTTAAATTCCTGACCCATGGAACGTTGCCAGAGTTTGATCCCCAGACTTTTTTTATTTCGTTAGTCCCCACTCAACTCAAACGATTGCTAGATCAGCCTGACTTAACAGACTGGCTGAGCCGATTTCAAACTGTGTTACTGGGAGGTGCGCCTGCCTGGGAAGGCTTATTGACCCAGGCAAGACAGGCACAGATTCGGGTGGCACCTACCTATGGCATGACCGAAACAGCCTCCCAAATTGCGACACTCAAACCAGACGATTTTCTTCAAGGAAAAACGGGGTGTGGGCAGGTGCTACCGCACGCGCACATTACTGTAGGCGATCGCCCAGATCATTGTCTGCCACCGAACCAGATGGGCAACGTTTGGATTCAAGCCGATTCGCTAGCACTGGGCTATTATCCATCCGGCACCCACGATCCCGTTAATCTCGGTTTTGAAACGGTGGATGAAACTGGCGATCGCACTCCTGATCACCGACCTGGCAATTCTGCGAATCGCGTTTTTCCAACGGATGATCTGGGCTACTTTGATGAGCAAGGCTATCTGCATCTGGTGGGGCGCAATAGCCAAAAAATTATTTCTGGCGGAGAAAATGTATTTCCGGCTGAAGTTGAAGCTGCCATTCACACGACCGGAAAAGTGGCGGATGTTTGTGTTATCGGTTTACCCGACTCGGAGTGGGGCGAACGGGTGACGGCAATTTATGTACCGCGTGATGCATCCGTAACTGTTGCCGACTTGCAAACCGGGATTAGCCATAAATTGTGTAGCTTCAAACGTCCCAAACACTGGATTGCCAGCGATCGCCTGCCCCGCAATAGCCAGGGCAAAATTAACATCGCAGCATTAAAACGTATGATTAAAGCTTAACCAGCCCTCAAAACGCGCTATGAAGCTGTTGAAACTGCTGTTTGTTCGTCATGCTCAATCTGTCGGCAACCAACAAAAACGGATGCAAGGATTGGGAGAATTTGAACTCACAGAAGATGGCAAATTGCAAGCCGAAAAGTTAGCCCAGCGATTGCTAGCCGAGTCATGGCATCCCTCCCATGTCTACAGCAGCCCCTTAAAACGGGCAGTGCAAACCACAGAAATTTTGCTATCCCCATTTTTGGCAGAATCCCTGCCCTCGACCATCAGCGATCTGGTGGATGGTGAGATCGATGCGCCGCTGGACGTATTAACCCGACGGCAGGGAGCGATCGCCGTTGAGTATGCCGAAGAACTGCAAGAACATCAAAATGGCATTTTCAAAGGGCTGACCTGGGCAGAAGCGATGACCCAGTATCCCGATCTTTGTGCCCAGTTGGAATCATCCCCTGACTGGATTCAGGTACCCGGTGCAGAATCGTTGGCTGAAGCTCGCGATCGCTCTCATCAATTTATTCAACGCATCCTCGAACGGCATACCGATGGCGACCATATTTGGATTGTTACCCACAGCTGGATTTTGCAACACCTGATCGCGGAACTATTGGGATGCGATCGCTCCTGGCGGCTTCATGCTCGCAATACTGCCATCTTTGAATTTTGGCTCAACCGCGATCGCTGGCATGCCCAAGACCAGAACCGTTTTAACACCGACCTCTGGCAAATCCATCGATTTAACGACTCCCAGCATTTGAAGTAATCCCCATCGATAGCGCTTCGCACCTGGATAGATCACAGATGTTGCGTGAGAGCCGCGCTCCGCGCGGCTCTCACGCAACATCTTGTGCTTCACACCCTTGAGAATGGCTCTATAGCGCTTCGCGCTCGGCTAGAACAGATTTTTGTTTGCCAGCCATGCGGAGCATGGCTGGCAAACAAAAATCCATTGCGATAAAAGCACCAGCATCAGATCGGGTTGCCGGATGAAGCCAGGGTTCTAATGTTCTGTTTTGGGTTTCCAGCCGAGTTTCGTAACCTGACGGGCACGGGCGATCGCCAGGGCATCGTTGGGAACGTCTTCGGTAATGATGGAACCCGCCGCAATGGTGACATTTTCGCCAATGGTCACAGGTGCGACTAAGACGCTGTTAGACCCTGTTTTAGTGCGATCGCCAATGTGAGTCCGGTGTTTTTTGAAGCCATCGTAGTTCGCCGTAATCGTTCCGGCTCCCACATTCACCCGTTCGCCCAGGCTGGCATCGCCAATGTAAGAGAGATGGGCAACATTGGTGCGATCGCCCAGGGTTGAGTTTTTTAGCTCAACAAAATTGCCAATGCGGCAGTGTTCACCAACTTCAACATGCCCCCGCAAATGGGCATAAGGACCGACCCGTGCATTTGCCTGCACCCGACTATCAGTGACCACGGAATACATCACGGTTGCGTTTGCCCCAATCTGGCTATTTTCGATCAAGCTACCGGGTCCAATTCGGCTACCCGCCTGAACCGACGTTGTGCCACGCAAATGGGTTTGCGGCTCAATTACCACATCTGGCTCTAGCTGCACCGTATCATCAATCGTGATGCTACTGGGATCGACCAGCGTCACGCCCGCTTTCATCCAATCATCTTTAATTCGGGTTTGCAAAATGTCGTAAGCCGTTGCCAACTGTTTGCGATCGTTGATGCCGAGGATTTCTTGATAATCGTCCAGATCCACTGCCATCACAGGTTGCAAAAAGTTGACGACATCGGTGAGGTAATACTCTTTCTGGTCATTGTTGGGCTGAAGTTGGGGCAATACCTCTGCCAGAGCAGACCAGCGAAAGCAATAGATGCCTGCATTGATCCGACGATTTTGTTTCTGTGCAGCATTGCAATCGCGATCTTCGACAATCTGTTTGACCACATTATTGCCATCACAAAACACTCGCCCATAGCCTTTGGGGTCAGGCAGTTGAGCGGTGAGAATAGTCGCCGCATTTTGTGCCTGTCTGTGGGTTTGCAGCATCAATTGCAGGGTTTTGGGACGCAGCAGCGGCACATCTCCGTTTAAAACCAATAAATCTCCATCAAACCCATCCAGGTGCGGAATCACTTGCTGCACGGCATGACCTGTGCCCAGTTGCTCCGTTTGTTCAACAAATTCTAAGTCGGGATACTGGCTCAGCGCCGCTCTCACGCTATCCGCCTGATACCCGACGATGATCAACCGACGCGTCGGTTGAATCTCCGATAAACTTTCTAACACTCGCTCAACTAGCGATCGCCCCCCTAAGGGATGCAGGACTTTAGGCAGATCAGATTTCATTCGGGTGCCTCGCCCCGCTGCCAGAATTGCTACCGCTACCATGTTTCTTTCAGCCAGTTGATTAACATCTCAGGTCGTGTTGTCAGTCTGTTGTGAATGGTTCGGAAAGACACGTGGCGCGTGCTTTTCCGAACCATTCACGACAATCTAGAACATTACCATCTGTCCATTATTAAAGCTTAGGATAGTCCTAAAGTGGTCATGATGTTGAGGTATAGGGTTCCTCTGTCCCTATTCTTCAGAATTAGAAATTATTGTCCGCATACCCCTGAACCCTATGTCGAACCTGGAATTGTTGCCGACCTATCAAGCAAAATCGGTGCGGCAAAATGGACAAAAGTATTTCTTAGATAGTCGGGGGATGCGGTTGCCCAGTGTGACTACGATTCTCAATGCCACCAAACCCCAGGCTGATCGAGATGCCTTAAGGCAATGGCGCGATCGCGTGGGGGTTGCCGAAGCCAATCGCATTGCCGGAACGGCTAGCCGCCGGGGCACCCTCACCCATAAACACCTGAAACACCACTTGCTGGGAGAAGAGATCTTGTGTCCGCCCACGGTACAACCCTATTGGGAGAGCCTCAAACCCGTTTTAGAAAATATCCAAACCGTTCGTCTGGTGGAAGGATTTGTGTTTCATGACGACCTGGGGTATGCCGGAAAAGTAGACTGCATTGCCAACTATGGCGAGATCCCTTGCGTATTTGACTGGAAAACGGCTGACCAACCCAAGGGGTCGATTGAACGGCTCTACGACGGTCCCTTACAGCTTGCCGCGTATTGCGGTGCTATCAACCATACCTATGCAGAGCACGGGCTAAAGCTCAACCATGCTGTTTTGATTGTGGCAATTCCCGATCGCCCTGCCGAGGTGTTTTGGTTTGAACCTGAGCTGATGGTGCAGTATTGGCAGCAATGGCAGGCACGGGTCAACCAGTTTTATCGACGGTACTGAGGCGGTTAGCGAATCCCCAGTTCCTGAAACATCACCAGGGATAGAAAGAAATTAACCACAAAAATAGAAACCCAGGCTGTTACCACAGCCGCCGTTGCCGATCGCCCAACTCCCTTAACCCCACCCGTTGTGGTTAGCCCCCAGTTGCACGCGATAATTGCCACCAACGCGCCAAAGATCAGGCTTTTAATCACTACATTCATTAAATCCACCAGCGTCAAAATCGCTTGTACAGAATGTAGAAATTCTGCCGATGAGACGCCATAAAAATAATTGGCAACAAAAATGCCACCGACAATCCCTGTCACCAGCCCTAAAACCGTCATCACGGGCAGCATCAAACAACAGGCAACCACTCGCGGGATCACCAAAAAATCGATCGGATCGGTTCGCAGCATTTGTAGGGCGTCAATTTGCTCGGTGACGCGCATACTCCCCAGTTCGGCAGCAAAGGCAGACCCCACCTGCCCGGTAATCACGCAAGCGGTGAGAATGGGGGCTAATTCACGACAAAAGGCAATGCCAAAGGCTCCTCCTACCGCACTCACGGCACCATAATCGACCAGCGATCGCGCCGTTTGGATGGTAAAAATCATGCCCGCAAAAAAATTCGTCAGCAGTACCGCATTGAGCGATGCGGGTCCAACCGTTACCATATGTTCCAGAACACTGCGGCTATAAAACCTGCCGCGAAACAGGCGAACCAGCACCTGCCCTCCTAGAAAAATTGCGATCGCAAATCTCTGGAACCATCGATCGTCGGTATAGTCGGACGGTGTCATAACCAATTTTTTGGGGTGTACGATTTGAGGCACTTCGCGCCCCAAATCATACACCGCGAATTTAGATACGGCGGATTCAGAGATGTTTTTGCATCCACTGGGCGTATAGGTCAGGTCGGCGATCGCGAGTACGTAACACCTGTTGTTCTTGACGCCATTGCGCGATCGCCTGATGATTTCCTGACAACAATACTGGCGGCACCTGCAACCCACGAAACTCTGCCGGACGGGTATATTGCGGATAGTCCAACAACCCGGCTTCAAAGCTTTCTAACTTAAGCGACTCTTCTTTCCCTACCGTCCCCGGTAACAGCCGAATCACGCCATTCAGCAACGCCAACGCCGGAATCTCGCCACAGGTCAGCACAAAATCTCCCAGAGACACCTCTCGATCAACCAGATGCAACACCCGTTCATCGACCCCTTCATAATGACCACAGATCACAACCAGTTGCTCAACCTCTGCGGCTAATTCCTGGAACATCGGCTGATTCATCGGTTGTCCCTGGGGCGTCATCAACACCACCTGACGCCGTGGCAACTGGGGCAATGACTCCACTGCCGCAAAAATCGGTTCCGGCTTCATCAACATGCCCACCCCGCCACCGTAGGGTTCATCGTCTACCCGACGGTGCTTATCGAGGGTGAAATCTCGGGGATTGGTAAGGTAAACACTGGCGATCGCCTTTGCCAACGCTTTGCCCAGCAAGCCCGATGCCAGCGGCGACGCAAAAAAATCAGGGAATAGAGTAATAATGTCAAAACGCACAATTGGATATTTCTTAATAAAAATTTTCGAATCAGTTAAATTCCGTTGAAAAATCTGAGATGATTCCTATATTGAAAACCCTCAAGTCCACTCATCCGTTCCTTGTTTAGGATCACAAATCAATTAAAACCTGGAAGTTTATTTTTGGAAGCGCGGCGGAGCCGCGCTTCCAAAAATAAATCTTCGGTTTTATTAAATCCACGATCCTTAATTTACACTGCATCCGTTTACAGCACGCTCTGATGTTGCTGAGTTTGGGGAAGGATTTGGACGTGAACCCGTCGGGTTCACGTCCAAATCCTTCCCAACATTAAGCAATGCCCGCTTTCTAGGGTGGGGGATGTTCTAGATCTGTTGTTCATGTTTGGGAAAGGTGCGCTCCGCGCACCTTTCCCAAACATGAACAACAGATATGAAACACCGCCCGACGGGTTTAAGACGAACACTCCTGTTGAATAAACAGACGTAGTATGGTTAAGGGGAATTTTTTTACCCCAGCGAGCGTTCAGTTTCGTCTTGGCAGACAATCGCCCTATGATAAATGGGAGCAGATATTGTCAATGCTACCCGGTCAACTCTCCCCAGCGGAGATTACTAGGATTACCTAAGTGTGAGTAAGGGTGTTGCAGAGATTAAGCAGGTGCATAATTCAAGAGTGGCATCCATATTCGGTAGCGGACTGGAGCGGTTATTCAACTTCATGTCCAGGAGAGATATGGTGCTGCAATTAGAAACTCAATCCCTTCAGCAAAGGATGTCAGAGATTACACAAAAAAACGCTGTCATGGTGATTGGTGGTGCGGAAGATAAAGTACACGGTCGCCAAATTCTTCAGACATTTTTCAATCGCTCTGGGGCAGTCGATGCTCGCATTGCTATCATTCCGTGCGCCTCTAGAGAGCCATCGATTATTGGCGATCGCTATCGCACCATTTTTTCGGAGATGGGTGCCAAAGAAATCGAAATTTTGGATGTCCGCGAACGAGAACAGGGCGACAGCCCCGATTGGTATGCCTACGCCGAAACCTGTAGTGGTGTGTTTATGACGGGGGGCGATCAACTGCGGCTCTGCGGTCTGATGGCAGACACACCAATTATGGAAACCATTCGCAAGCGTGCCCAGATCGGCGAGATTACCCTGGCAGGAACCAGTGCCGGGGCAGCCGTCATGGGCGAACATATGATTGCGGGTGGCGGCAGTGGCGAGTCTCCCAACCGCTCCTTAGTCGATCTGACGGGGGGCCTGGGGATTATTCCCGAAGTGATCGTCGATCAACATTTTCACAATCGCAACCGCATGGCACGGCTGATGAGTGCGATCGCCAGTTATCCCGATCGCCTGGGCATTGGCATTGATGAAGACACCTGCGCCATGTTTGAAGCCGATGGTTCGTTTCAGGTGATTGGCAAAGGCACGGTTACCATCATCGATCCGGGCAAATTGATTTACACCAACCAACCCGAGATCGGCACCACCGATCCCCTCAGCATTCATAACCTGCGGGTGCATGTGCTCAGCCATGGCGATCGCTACCATGTCTATAAGCGCGCCATCATTCCTCAACCGCATTAGCATTCATCGGTCTTATCCACCATAAGGCTTAACCCCTATGTCAAAACCAGGTTGGCAATGGGTCAGATCCTGCTCAGACCACTCTCTCACCCTTGTTATGGCACCCCCTCTATTGACAAAAAAAGTTCTTCATGTTGATTTAGCTCCCCCGATATATGTTGACGATCGGGTTAGTTTGATAAGGTGAAGTCCACCCGTAGATAACTACCTAAAATTAAGAAGACAAATCTTCAAGAGCTAAAACGTTGCCCAGAATCAAAAACGTGAAAACGCCTGACTATCTATAGGGCAATCATCAAATCGGGTTTTATGACCATTCCACCGAGAGACTAGAGAAGAATCAACGGGAAACGAGGTTTCCCAGGCAACTCTCTAACGGCGACAACGCTGGGGTGCGAACGTAAAACCAACTTAAAATAATCCAGAAAATAACGCACCCTCAGCATTCATATCTTGCTTCAGCACACACATCTTGCTAAAGCCTCATCCAAATTAACCTCGAAGCCACAAAACCTTAGAAAAATTGTTCAGCATGAACGGTTTGTTATTTTCCAAACGTCCGAGACTAGAGCAATAGCGTGCTGTTCCCCCCTCCTTGCCCAAAATCACTGACATAGCTTGACCCCATATTCTTATGAAAATCCTCAAGACCCAGACATTACGAGGTCCCAACTACTGGAGTATCAGACATCAAAAACTGATTATTTTGCGCCTAGATCTGGAGGATCTTTCCGAGAGACCTTCCAATGAAATCTCAGGGTTTTATCAGGGGTTAACTGAAGCTCTACCCAGTCTGGTCGAACACTTTTGTTCGCCGGGATGTCGGGGAGGGTTTCTCAGTCGGGTGCAAGAAGGCACAATGATGGGGCACATTGTCGAACATGTTGCGCTGGAACTCCAGACTCTTGCCGGGATGCCCGTAGGGTTTGGTCGCACCCGTGAAACGACAACCCCTGGAACCTACCAGGTGGTGATTGAATATATGGACGAACAAGCCGGACGCTATGCTGCCAGAGCAGCCGTTCGTCTCTGCCAAAGTATTGTTGATAATGGTCATTACCCTGCCGAAGAACTGGAACAAGATTTGGCAGATCTGCGCACTTTTTGGGCAGATGCCTCGTTGGGGCCCAGCACCGAATGTCTGGTCAACGAAGCCGAAGCCAGAGGGATTCCCTGGACACAACTGGGCGCAAGGGCAATGATCCAGCTCGGTCAAGGGGTTCATCAAAAACGCTTGCAAGCCACGCTCAGCAGTCAGACAGGCATTTTAGGTGTCGAATTAGCCAGCGATAAAGAAGGCACCAAGCGGATTTTAAGAGATGCCGGGATTCCTGTGCCACGCGGTACAGTGATCTATTATTTAGACGAATTAGAAGAAGCGATCGCCGATGTCGGTGGCTTCCCCATTGTAGTCAAACCCCTGGATGGCAATCACGGGCGCGGCATTACGATTGACATCGACAATTGGAAACTGGCAGAAGAAGCCTACGATGTTGCCAAAGCCGTCTCCAAAGGGGTGATTGTCGAGCGCTACTATCGCGGACGCGACCACCGAGTTCTCGTGGTCAACGGCAAAGTGGTCGCTGTTGCCGAACGGGTTCCTGCCCATGTGGTCGGAGATGGCAAACTAACCATTGCTGAACTGGTCGAAGAAACCAATCGCGATCCCCGGCGCGGCGAAGGGCATGATAATGTTCTGACGCAGATCGAAGTCGATCGCAATAGCTATCAACTGCTAGAGCGTCAAGGTTACACCCTGGAAACCGTATTACCCGAGGGAACGATCTGTTACCTCAGAGCGACGGCTAACCTGAGTACCGGGGGCATTGCCATCGATCGCACTGATGAAATCCATCCAGAAAATATCTGGATCGCCCAGCGGGTTGCCAAAACCATTGGTTTAGATATCGCCGGGATCGATATTGTGACTCCAGATATCTCTCGTCCTTTGCGTGAAGTCGATGGCGTGATTGTGGAAGTCAACGCTGCCCCTGGCTTTCGTATGCACTTCTGCCCCAGTGTGGGGATTCCCCGCAACGTGGCAGAACCCGTGATTGACATGCTGTTCCCTGCCGGGACACCGACCCGCATCCCCATTCTGTCGGTCACAGGGACAAACGGTAAAACTACCACCACCCGTTTGCTCGCCCATATTTTCAGGCAGACAGGGCAGGTCGTAGGGTATACCACCACCGATGGCATCTACATCGGCAACTACATGGCAGAGCAGGGCGACACCACAGGACCCCAAAGCGCCCAGGTGATTTTGCAAGATCCCACCGTAGAAGTAGCTGTGCTGGAAACCGCACGGGGCGGCATGCTGCGCTCAGGTCTGGGCTTTACCCAATGTGATGTAGGTGTGGTTCTCAATGTGGCTGCCGACCACTTAGGCATTGGCGATATTGAAACGGTTGAAGATCTGGCTCATCTCAAGAGCATCGTGGTCGAATCGGCTCGACCCAACGGCTATGCTGTTCTGAATGCAGACGATCCCCTGGTCGCAGCAATGGCAAAACGGGTGAAAGCTCAGGTTGCTTATTTTTCGATGAACCCTGATAACGAGTTGGTGACCAGCCATACGCAACAGGGAGGGTTAGCCGCTGTCTATGAGAATGGCTATCTCTCTGTTCTTAAGGGCGATTGGACGCTGCGCATCGAAAAAGCAGAAAATGTGCCGTTGACCATGGGGGGACGTGCACCGTTCATGATCGCCAACGCTCTGGCAGCTTGCTTAGCGGCATTTGCGCAGGGTGTGCAAATAGAACATATTCGCAAAGCCTTATCGTCGTTCCGGGCGTCGGTTGGGCAAACACCCGGTCGGATGAATTTATTCGATTTGGGCGACTACCATGCCCTGATTGACTATGCCCACAATCCCCACAGCTACGAAGCCTTGGGCGGATTTGTACGCAATTGGCAAGGCGATCGCATTGGTGTGATTGGGGGTCCGGGCGATCGCCGAGATGAGGACTTCATTACGCTGGGTCGGTTGTCAGCAGCAATTTTCGATCGCATTATTGTCAAAGAAGATAATGACAATCGCGGACGACCCAGAGGCGACGCTGCTAAGTTTATCGTCGAAGGGATTCAGCAGATCCAGCCCAACATGCGCTATGAAGTGATTTTGGACGAAACAGAAGCGGTTAACACGGCTCTCGATCAGGCTCCTAAAAATGCGCTCGTGGTCATCTTGCCCGAATCTGTCCCGCGTGCCTTGAAGCTGATCGAAGGACGCCGCCCGGTCACAGAGGGAGATTCAGACGAAACTCAAGCACCACCATCGACAAATGGCAATGGCTATCATTCTGCCGGAGCGGTAACGGTTGAGGTGACGGGAGACGCGACGGGAACCAATTTACAAACCGCTGGTTTAGAATCCCACGGGTAAACAGTGAAAGAGAGAGCCGCGCAACGCGCGGCTCTCTCTTTCATAGCCGTCTATGCCATCGATAGCGGTGTGCAAGTTCGTTATACCGATTTAATGTGAAGCTGCGCCTTATTCAACCCCCGGCTGTCGCCGTCCCCTTGGTAAGGGGGACTACAGGGGGTTCTAGTTTGACACAACCTCATAAAAGATTAGGTATAACCACTGCTACACCTCGCCATAGCTGTTAAACCCCCTGCTCCGGGTCGGCTAATCGCTTGGCAACAGCTGCTTCAGCCCAGGTAGAAATCTTGCGGGTGTCCAGGTCTAAAATTAACTTATAGTGCGGCAAACGTGCATTATGGAATAATCTTAGACCCTATTTAAGAATCTCGACATGGTTAAAAACTATAACGTTTAGGGAGAGTATGGCAGAGCCGTACTCCTTATAAAAAAGGCGTTCAAGTGATTTTTATCGGGGTTCTAAGGTGTATGACAAACAACAAAAATTAACGCGATTAGGACAAAAAACTGACATTTTAAAAATAGGAAATGGGAATAGTTTTTTACATCTATAGCAATCTCAAAAGCAATCCCAAATGGATTGTGAGAGGTGCATCCTGAAAGGATCGCCTCTCATAACACCCGTAATCTATTCAGGTGCGAAGCGCTATAACCTAAATCAAAGTCGAATTTGCCCATGAACATGCAAACTCTAGAGGGTGCGATCGCCCAGATTGGAGACGTGGGGTTCCGACTGGATGGGGTGTTTAGTCATGCAGCCATGACCTCGATCGTCATGGTTCTCCTATTCAGCCAGATCGGTTGGATAGTTGTTTTGTTTTATCGTCAACGCCAGCCCTGTCAGACTCATACCCAACGGGCTTTTCACACCGATAGCCGCATTGCTTTACAACAATACGAACGGATTATTTCTGCCACCACTGACGCCATTTCGTTACTCGATCGCAATTACGTCTACCAATTTGTTAACGACGTTTATCTGCACTACAACAACAAACAGTACAACGACATTGTCGGACATTCGGTTAGCGATCTGTTGGGGCAAACCGTATTTACAACACTGGTTCGCCCTAAATTAGACGAATGCCTGGCAGGGCAAACCATTCAATATGAAGCCTGGTTTGACTACCCGACACTGGGACGGCAGTTTATGAGAATTACCTACTCGCCCTGTCGTGAAAATGATGGCACAATTACATCTGTTTTGGTTAGCGCTCACAATCTGACCCAACTCAAGCAAGCCGACGAAGCCCTGCAACGTTACAAACATATTATTTCGGATATATCGGATGGCGTTGCTCTGGTCGATCGCAACTACGTCTATCAAGTCGTCAATCCTGCCTATTTGAGTTGGCATCAGAAAACAGAAGACGAGGTTGTGGGGGTTTCCGTAAGTGAAATCCTGGGTCAGCCTGTCTTTGAAAGTGTGGTCAAACCTTACTTTGATCAATGTCTTAAGGGACAGACCTTACAATATCAGGCGTGGTTTACCTATCCCGGTAAAGGGAACCAATTCATCGATGTTACCTATGCTCCCTACATGGATGTAGATCAAACGATCTCGGGTGTCGTCGTCAGTTTGCGCAACCTGACCGAGTTAGAACAAACAGAAGAAGTCCTGCGCCAACGGGAAGAGCAACTAATTACCGCTCAGCAAATTGCCCATGTCGGCAGTTGGCAATTTAATTTAGTAACACAGCAGCGACATTGGTCAGACGAAACATTTCATATATTTGGACGCGACCCCAATCTGGGCGAACCCACTCCAGAAGAGTTTTTTGAGCTGGTGCATCCCGATGATCGGGCTAATTTTCAGACGGCACTGCAACGGGCGATCGCCCATAGAGAACAACTTAAGGTGGAATATCGGGTCGTCAAACCTGATGGCTCGGTGCGATATCTGGAAACCAGAGCCGACCCTATCGAAGACAGCGACGGGCAGATTGTGCAGTTAGTTGGGGCAGTTTTAGATATTACCGATCGCAAACAAGCGCAAAAAGAACTGGAACTGCAAGCGATTATCACCCGGAATATGGCTGAAGGCATCTGTCTGGTGCGGGCAGCCGATGGCATTTTTGTGTATGCCAATCCGAAGTTTGAAAAAATGTTTGGCTATGAACCGGGCGAACTCAACGGCCAGCACGTCTCCATCGTCAACTATGAAGATGAAACGACAGATGCCAGAGAAATTAACCGGCAGATTACCGCAGCAGTGACTCGCTATGGAGAAGCCAGCTATGAAGTGCGCAATATCAAAAAAGACGGAACGCTGATTTGGTGTCAAGCTACGACATCGGCACTCACTCACCCAGACTATGGTGATGTTATGGTGGCAGTGCAGCAAGATATTACAGACAAAAAGCAGGCTGAAGCGGAACTCAAAGCATCGCTGCGAGAAAAAGAAGTGTTGCTGCAAGAAGTGCATCATCGGGTCAAAAATAACTTACAAATTGTTGATGGCTTGTTGCAACTCCAAATCCGCAGAGCCAAAGACCCGCAGGCGATCGCCGCCTTACAAGATAGCCAAAGCCGGATCTCGTCCATCGCTCTGGTTCATAAAAAGCTATACGGTTCAGATAACCTTGCCAAAATCAATTTCGCCCACTACATTCAAGATTTGGCAACTTACTTACTGGAATCCTACAACGTTGAGCCTAGCCGGGTTGCTCTCACTACCCATGTAGATGACATTGCCCTCAACATCGACATTGCGATTCCCTGCGGCTTAATCATTAATGAACTAATCTCCAATGCATTAAAATATGCCTTTCCCCCCGATCGAACAGGTGAACTGCGGATTGAGTTTTGTCAAAGTGATGCCAAAACCTTAACCCTGGTCATTCAAGATGATGGCATTGGTTTGCCCCCGGCTTTTGATTTAGGCGACATTCGATCGCTAGGCATGACGCTGGTTCAAGGTTTAGTTGAGCAGATCAACGGAACGCTCAGCTTTAGTAGCCAAGCCGGAACACAGTTTAAAATCGAATTCCCCCAAGAGAACTCATGCTTGTGATGCAATTTCCCCCCTCTTCATCTACGCCTTCTGAGGCAATCCGTATCCTGGTTGTCGAAGACGAACGGATTATTGCGATCAACCTGCAAGAATATTTAGAATCATTGGGTTACATCGTATCGGCGATCGCATCCTCCGGCGAACAAGCCATTGCCAAAGCCACAGAACATCGCCCCAATCTGGTTTTGATGGATATCCGCATCCAGGGCGATATGGACGGAATTCAAACCGCCGAGCAGATTTGGAATACCCTCCTGATTCCCGTCATTTACATCACAGGGCATTCCGATCAAAAAACGTTAGATCGGGCTAAAATTACGGCTCCCTTCGGCTATTTACTCAAACCCATTAAAGAAAAAGAACTTTATATTGCGATCGAAACGGCTCTGCAACGCTACGAACGAGAGCAATTACTTTTAACCGTATTCAAAAGTATGGGAGATGGGGTCATTGTTGCAGATGCCCAAAATCGGGTTCAGTTTCTCAATCGGGTTGCCGAACAGTTAACCGGATGGAAGCAAGAAGAAGCCAAAGACCAAACGATTGCCCAGGTGTTTAATTTAGTCGATAGCCAAACACAAGAGTCTGTCAGCGAACAGCTTGTGGCTACGGCTTTGCAACAAGACATGCCCATCTATCTCGATAAACCCTTTCTGCTCACGTCTAAACAGGGAACCACGATTCCCATTGCCGATAGCATTACTTCACTCAAAAATAATCGGGGCGAACTCAATGGCGTGATTGCAGTTTTTCGAGATGTGACGCAACGCCTGTTAGCCGAAGAGCGGAATTTGGCGATCGAACGGGCGCGCCAACTGGAATTGCAAATGGCAGAACAGCAACGATTGATCGAGTTGAAAGAAGAATTTTTGGCAACCGTTTCCCACGACTTACGAACGCCCCTGGCAAATATCAAAACAACCATTCGACTGTTAGAACTGGTATTTTCTCAACCCAATTTTGTTGCATCTGGTTTGGTGTCTAACGATTCAAGCGTCAATCGATATCTCACAATTCTCAACGAGCAATGCGAACAGCAAATCACGATGGTGAATGAGTTGCTGGAAATGCGGGAAGTCGATGCCAACCTGGTGCCACCAGAACGCTGTCAAGCCCAGATCCAAAACTGGATTCCCCACATCCTTGAAGGGTTTCAACAACGTGCCCAGCTTCAGCAGCAAACCTTTCAAATCAATGTGTCTCCAGATTTACCGTTATTGACGACCGATCTCTCCAGCCTTGCCCGCATTCTTTCAGAATTGGTTCATAATGCCTGCAAATACACACCCGTCGGGGAACACATTCTAGTCTCCGCACAAGCAATTCCGGGTCAAACCTCAGATCAAACACTCTTGCAAATCCAGGTCAGCAACTCTGGTGTTGAAATTTCTGAAGCAGACCAGACCCGCATTTTTGAACCCTTCTACCGCATCACGAGTTGTGATGTCCGCAATCAGGGTGGCACAGGTCTGGGCTTATCGCTGGTGCAAAAATTGATGACTCGGTTGCAAGGCTCGGTTGCCGTTACCAGTGAGGCGGGCTGGACTACCTTTACAGTGCTGATTCCCTGGGATTCAGAAAATGAATGATCTATTGTGGGCGCGGGCGTCGCCCGCGCCCACAATAGATCATTCCATGATTAAGTGCAGGGGGGCAGGTATCGTTAACCGGGGTCTACGGCTTTTTCAAGGCGCGTTCTAATATGTCACTTGCAGGTTCAACGATCGCCCAGGTGCCTTCTGGCTGGCGTCTGAGGGCAGCAAATTGCAAATAGTTGCCGTTGCCGATCGCATCTCCTTGCTTGACATCTCCTAATTTGGGCGATCGCAAGCCACACAGGCGAAATAGATAGGCAGGAACTTCAGGACTGGAGTAAATCAAACATCCCTGAATATCATTGGGTTGCACTTTGCCATCAAACGGCGCATAAACAGTTCCTCCGTTTAACTCCACCGAAACATCTCCCAGGCTGCCAGCAATGCGATAGCCAGCGACCGTATCACCCGGTTGCAATTCCCAATTTTGTTGCACTTGTAGCGATCGCACTGGCTCACTGACACCAAAGCGACTGCAACTGGTGGCTAATACTACTACTAGCCACCCGATTCTGATTAATTTATTGGAAACTGAACCGATACCCGGCATATTCATTGCCCTCATAAAGAATGACCAGCCGCGTTTGCGGGTCAAAGGCTAGAGGGTAGACGTCTCGTTCGGCAACGATGCCAGCCCGCACTTCTAAACCAGGTAACTGGCAATAAGGTGTGTCAAGAATGTCTCGAACTCTGGTCTTCGTGTCTCGTTCCGGCACAGTCAAGAGTTGAGCTAATTGCTCTTTTGATATGACAACGTGTGTATTCACTGTACCCTGACAGACGTCATGCGGATCGGGCGTTGAAGGCGAAACTGACGCACCTCGCATATCCATCAGCAAACTCACAAACGCAAACATAATTCCCCCGGCAAGCAAGGGGCTTAACCCGGAGTGGGATGAACTGGCTTGACGCATAATTCACATCAACCTCCCACCGATCAATAACCCTATCATCATCAGCAATAAACGGCATCCCCAGATAAACCCCGACTGGGGAGAGGTAGTGGCTTTGTAAACAGCGATCGCCGCTGGAATGGTAATCAACCCAATCACCGGAAACCATAGCCAGGGAAATGCATGGAGAACTATGTTAATGCCTATGCGAGCGGCGATCGCCCCAATCAGCCAAACCAGTGCTTCTGGCACCGTCAAACTTAGAGGAACAGGCGATTCTGCGGGAGCAGGACCCAACCGGGATGCTTTCGCCGGAGCTGATTTTAAGGAAGGGGCAGGCGGATTGAGCAACCGTACCCACGCTTGCACCTGTTTGCGCAACCAACGCAGCCATGCCTGCGGATCGTCGTAAGAGCTTGGGTGCCGGGGTCGTCGTCGGGGTGAGGGTTGCAACGGGGTGCGATAGTCAGCCGATTGTGAGCGATTGCGCAATAACTCAGCCATCAGAACAGCATCATGTTCGGCTTGCAACAGGTTCACCGATCGAGCGGTGACAATAAATTTGCCCCCCTGCCCTTTTTGCACATGGGGAACAGTTGCTGTTTCTAGCTCCAGGCTGGGTATGGGGAGTTGCATCGAAGGCGGCAATTCGCCATCTAACACCAATGCTTTTAGATCGTGTTCGGCGCGGTCGGCAATTGCCTTTAAATCGTGTAGCGCCGTTTCCTGTGCCGTTGAAAGCTGATGGATGTGGTTGACTTGGGCATCCAATCGTTGCAAAATTTCTGTTCTACGCTGCTCCAGGTGTTGCTGGGCTTGCTGCCACTGGTAGGACGACGCTGGGGCAACGGATGAGGACTGAAACTGAGTTGGTTGGGGTAACGGATGCTGAAACCTGGGTTGTTGCCGTTGCTGCACATAGGCATTTGCCCGTTGACTCAGAGTTTCCACCTGAGCTGTTAATCCAGAGTTGGGGTAAGCCGTTTCAGACGGGTCTCTCGGCGGGGGTTCCATTAAAGAGGTCAGTCGAGGAGAGTCAGACTGAGGCGATCGCGATTCCCAGTCATCGACGTCATTGACCAGGGGCGACGATGCCAGAGGGGTCGAATTCGTAGGGCGACTATGAGGCGTGAGTTCGACCATGGGTGAGGACTGAGGGGATGACATTGTCTGTTGCCCTGCACCCTGACCTGCATGAATTGCCTGTAACCGCTCCTGGATCGCCTGGATTCTGGCTTGCGAATCTTTCATATCAACTCCTGAGGAACTCTGGAACCGGCTCAAACCGCTGCTGCGAGATCTGCCTATCGATAGTTTAGTACATTTGTACCAAATTGCCAGCCCCCATGGCAAGCTCTTATTACAGAATTACGAATCAGAACCAATCGTCGGGAAGAATCAATTCGCAATTCCCGCACCTCAAGGTGATAGCAAGCTGCACTAGAATTAGGATTAAGTTCAGCAGCCGCTGTCAACTGCTAAACATTCACCAATAGAGGGTTCAAATAAGAACGGGGTAACGATGGGATTCTTCGATTCTGAAATTGTTCAGCAAGAAGCCAAGCAACTGTTTGAAGACTATCAGTCGCTGATGCAGTTGGGAAACGGCTATGGCAAGTTTGACCGTGAAGGTAAAAAACTCTTTATCGCGCAAATGGAAGAGATGATGGCGCGGTATCGCATCTTCATGAAGCGGTTTGAGTTATCAGAAGATTTCATGGCGCAAATGACAATGGAACAGTTGAAAACCCAACTCGGTCAGTTTGGCGTTACCCCACAGCAAATGTTTGACCAGATGCATACTACGCTGGAACGGATGAAATCTGAAGTCGAGAAGACGCTTTGAAATTTATCTATCCGATTTAAAACCCAGATAAAAACAGTTGCGAAATGCAGCAACGCTGCATTTCGCAACTGTTTTTGCATCAGCCTAATCATCGGGCAAGATGGGAAGGGTTGGGGGTGGAGAATTGGCAGGGGGTAAACCCTTAGACGGCTGATTGATCAGGCTGAGCAAGTAGGTTGCCATTTTGGGTGAAATATTGGTAAATCGAACACGAAACCCTTCAACTGTACCGATTTTGGTGTTGACCACCTTGGCATAGATATCCTCTTGGATGGCATCGGAACCAAGGGAGGGCATCAAGTTGATTTTCAGGTTGGTGAGCGGGGCGATCGCCTGATGAGAAACGACTTCAGCCCCTTTGAGCGAGAGTTTGACAAAACTGGCTTGAATAGGCGGCCCCACGATCTGCTTGCCCTCTACCAACTTGTACCAGATCGGAATTTCGTGAGGTAGGGGAAATAGTTCGGACTGGGGATCGGGCAGGGATAGATTGTATTTGCCGCCGATGCTACCGACTTCGTAGAGGGTGATGGGCTGTTGCATCCCCTTCATTCGAGCCTGGGTTTTTTGGTGAATCTGGAGGTTAGCAACTTCATCTAACGTGGATTGGGAAATCAACACCTGTCCGCCCACGCTTACCGATTCAATCCGTGCTGCCAGATTGACGTGACTGCCAATGGCAGTAAATTGAGAATGCCGCAGAGAGCCAATATTGCCGACAATCACTTCTCCGGTGTTGATGCCGATGCCAACTTCTAGCAGCGGCAACCCGATCGCTTTATTTTGCTGATTGACCGCGTCCATGGCGAGTTGCATAGCGATTGCACAGGCAACGGCTCGTTCGGCATCATCGGGCTTTTGCGTCAGCGCCCCAAAGAAAATCACCATGCCATCGCCAATCACCTGGTTAATCAGCCCCCCGTAGTGACGGATAACCTCGGTCATCGTTTCTAAATAGTGATTGAGCAGCCGCACCACCTGTTCCGGGGGCAATTTTTCTGAAAGGGCTGAGAACCCTCTCAAATCACTCATTAGGATGGTAATTTTGCGTTTTTCACCACCCAATTGCAGCCCGGTTGGGGTTTCTAGCAAACTCGTAACGACTTCATCGGTGAGATAGCGCCCGAAGGTTTTACGGATTTCTGCTGCCATCTGGGCAATGTAGCCCGTGATCACGACAGTTGAGCCGAGCAACGCCAGCAAAGGGGGAATGATCGGAATCCACCAGTTTCTTAAAAAGGCGATATAGCTAATGCCCGTTAAGATCGCCCCTGCCAGCAAAATTTTGAAACTGGTCGTGCCCCAGCGGGTTTTGAGCGAGGCACTGGCAGATTGTTTTTGCCATGCAGCCGTTGAGCCAATGATTGCCCAGGTCAAAATCCACACCCATTCCATCGGTTCCGACCAGCTATGGATGGCAGATTGCCCATCTAAGGCGGCATTGAGAATTTGACTGGTGAGATTGGCGTTAATCTCAACTCCTGGCATCAGTTGGGGCAAGCCCCGCTCTTTGCGAGAACTGAACGGGGTGGGGTAATAGTCGCTCGTACTTTCGGCAACCGCGCCAATCAACACAATGCGATCGCGCACAATTGCCAGGCGACTGGGGTGATCCAACACATCACTGACCGAAAGGGTCTGAAAAAAGCCTTTCGGACCCCGATAGTTCAATAACACCTGAAATCCGGTATCGTCTGCCTGAATATACGCTCCATCATTTCCAGAAAATGGCTCAAAGGTGGCTTTGCCCAGGACAACGTTGCCGTCTGGTGTTTGTTGGGGATAAATCTGTTCGGCTTCCAGATACAAAAATGCAAGACGCTGCGCCAAACCAAAAATCACGTTTGAGTCAGGGGGAGGCGTATGGAGATACAAAAACCCTCGTCTGACCCTGCCATCGGCATCAACAATGGCATCACTGGCAGCGACTTGATCCAGCTCATACAGCACTGGAGCGCCTGGAATCGTCGTTCCGGCGGAATTGGCAATCACTTTTTCGATGCCAATTAAATTGGGAGTTGACTGAAAGACACGCTTGAGGGCAGCTTCTCCTGGCTCAATTGGGAAATCGCGGTACAAATCTAACCCAATCGCACGGGGTTGCTGTTCTCTGATTTTGGTCAAAAGTTCTGCCACAATCTCATCGGATAACGGAACTCGATAGCGTTGTAAATCTGCTTCGGTTACGCCAATGATGATAATGCGATGGTCTGCGGGGGCTGGCGATCGCCAGCCAAAATATTGATCATAGGCTGCCCATTCCAGCGGTTGCAGCACCCCAGTCAAACGGATCAAAATAATCAACCCGGTGATCATGGGGGCAGCCAACAATACGCCGCGCCATTGCCAGAGTATCTGCCAGATTGAGTGTTTGAGCTTGGTTCGCATCACCACAATGTGCCCCATTTAGGGGTGGGCTAAAACAGGAATGATGGGCAGCAAATGCTGTCCATCATTTGGTGTAAAACACGATGTTTGATGTAATTCTGCTTGAGAGCGACGGCAAAGCCGTCGCTCTCCAACAGAAGTGGGTTTTATGAAATCTACGAGCCTTAGTCCTGGGGTTGACAACAGTTTAGCAAGGGGGCGTCGGCGATCGCATCTAATCCTACGGAGGTCAATAAATCGTGCCAGGTTGCTTGCAACTCAGAGTCCTGGGGCTGGGATCGACGCAACTCCGCCAGTGTGAACACCGTATCTTGCCAAATACCGGCTGCTCCATACAGGGCTGCCCGATTGAACGGATCTGCTTGTGCCAGTTGACTGGCTAAGGTTGAGTCAGGTTCGATCCGCTCAATCAACCCTTCGGCGATCGCATTCCCGGATTGATCAACCGAGCCACACACCAGAGACGCGTACCAATGATAGCGTTGCCCTATTTGTAGCGCCGGTAAGCCAGCATCCGCCGTGCTGAGGCTAACAATTCCAGGAGTTGTTGGCAGGGTAAATGATTGGCTATAGCGTTCTGCTTCCTGTCCATCCGGCATCATCTGCATTAATCGCAACGACAATACCTGAGCGGTAGAACTGTAGGCAGGTACATAGACCAAAAACGTAGGATGGTCGGTGGTTGTATATTCCAACGAAATCGATTCAACCGCTGCCGAACTGCCCAAACTTAAGGGCACGACCGCACTCAAGGGTGGCTCACTCGCCGCCACACAACTACCGTTTCGACTCCCCAACCCCACCGTTGCCGGGGGTGCGCCGCGATTGGGTGGGTTAAAGTTGACCCGACGCACCCGGCGTCTGGGAACACTGCGAGTATTGGCTTGAGCGGGACTGGTTGGGGTGGCGATCGCCTCTCCTGACCCCAGGGAGAATACAACCAATTCCGATGTCAAACCCATTATCACCGTCATTAACGGAACGAAAACGATTTTCCAATTCATGGCTCAAAACCTCTTTTTAAGAATGTCAGGCATCTGGTAGAGGCGCAGGTAGGGGTTTTCGTGTGGTGATTTCTTTATTGCGTGGATGTCGCCCGCGCAATAAAGAAATTACTTTTTTGAACTCCTGAGACGCGGGATAGTGCGTTTCTACGTGCGTTGCTATCAGACGGGTTCCTGTCCTACTCACCACGGACTACCCACCAGCGTGAAGGCTGACCAGTAATAGGGATGGGATAGGTTAGTGTTTTGTAAAGACGCCAATCCTGGCGCAAGAGGTAGAGCACCGCTAGATATGTGAATCTGCCCATTGGCAATGCGCACGTCGCCATGCAGCATGGCAAGTTGGGCTTGTCGCAGGGCTTCTGCCTTGATCGGGGCAGCATGTAATTGTTGGTAGAACTCTGCCATCAACCCCAATGTGCCGTCGTCACTGACTGCCCAGAGGCTAGCCAAAACGGTTTTGACTCCGGCTTGCAAAGCAAATCCGGCAAAGCCGAGTTCGGCTTCATCGTCACCCAGAGCCGTGCGACAGGCACTTAAAACCAGCAATTCTACAGGTGGCTGGTTCAGACCCAACTGCCGAATTTGATCTAAGGTCAGCCGTTGATCCCAAAACTGAAGGTAGGAGTTTTGTTTGCCGTTAAATTGGCCGTGGGTCGCCAGATGGACGATGCTAAATGGGGTCTGTTGCTGTTGCGATCGTAAATTCGCCACGGTAAAGGATGGGTTCAAAAATTCTTCGCCACCCCTGAGCGTTTGGGTAATGATGTTCAGTTCGGTAGGAACGGCTGGCAGGTCAGGCAACTGGTCAAATTCTGATGCACCCATCGCTAAAACCTGGCGATCGCGGATGTCTGCATAGCGCGTATCCGTGAGGCTGAGGCTGGGCATTAAACCGACGCTGTACTGTTCGACTAAAAACTGGTGTCCATCATGAAGAGCAGCAACGGGTAGGGCACGTAACCCATTATCCATAACAAACGCAATATTTTGTACCTGACGTTCTTGTAAATCTGCGGCAACGGGCGCGACGATCCATTGGTAAAGCTGTTGGGCTGGAGCCAGGTAACTTGTTGTCCGCAGTTGAGTGCGATCGGTGATCTCGCTCAACAATTGCCGCACGACAGGTAAGACGGTGGATCGGGTGACCCCAGGTAGGCGATAGCGCACAGGTGTTCCGTGGGGGGTGACCAAGAGCAATTCCAACGAATCACTGGCTTGCGGCTCAAACTTTAAGGTTAAATTCCCCGGACTGATGGGGTGTTCTAAATAGTCATAGACCTGCTGCAACGAGTTCGCCTCTCGCTGTTGAAAATCCTGGTCTATGGGCAATTCCGTCGGCATGAAATTGACATAGAGAATCGCCGGAGTAATACCCGTCTGTTCTTGAATTCGGCGCAAGATTTGCTGCGCCTGATCCAGCGTCAACACATCAGAGGTTAACGGTTGCTCCAGAGGTAGTTCTGCCGGACAGTCGGTCGGGCAGAGAAGGGGTGGGGTGAAGCTGATCGGGGGTGGCGGTGACGGGGTCGGCGTCGGGATCGGCGTCGGCGTCGGGGTGGGAGTTGGGGTGGGAATCGGGGTCGGCGTCGGCGTGGGTGTGGGCGTCGGGGTCGGCGTTGCCGTGGTGATAATGCGAATGTTACCCAGGGTGAAACTTCTCAAAAACGAGCGGTCGGGGATGATACTGAAGTCACCGCTACTGATGGCAGCCGTTGTCCCATTGCTAACAGCACTGCCCACGACAAAGGGGGTGATGCCGTTGCCGCCATGGCGAATGGTGATCGCACCGCCACCCAGTCCACCGGCAGTGGAGATGCTCGTTAGAAGACCGTTGCGATCGCTAAAGCTGTCTGTTGCCCGGAAAAAGCGAGCCGTCGTAATATCAACGTTGCCGCCGGTGCCACTATCGCCACCCTGCGCATTGATCGAGCTGACCTGGATATCGCCACTGGGGTCGAGGGAAACTGCCCCGCCATCGCCAACACTGCCACTGGAGTCGATCGCCCCTGTTGTAATGGTTGTGACGGCAGTCAGAGAAATTGCACTGCCTGTGGCTCCACTGCTGGTCAGATCACCCGTTTGAATGGCAGATTGAGTTGCTGTCAGGTTAATCCCGCCGCCGATTCCCAAAGGACTGCCAGCATCGAGGTTGTTGGTGGTAATGCGAGTGCCCTGAATGTCAATCGTGCCGCCGTTCGTAGCCACCTGATCTGAAATCGTTACCGCTCCAGCACTCGCCAGCAAAAAATTGCCGCCCGCTGTACTGACTGCACCATCAAACGACAGGTTACCGCTGGTGGTCGTCATCCTAAAATTGCCGCCCCCGGTGTTGACCGAGCCGCTGAGGCTGAGGCTGCCATTGCGCACCAGGGTAAAACTGCCGCCATTCAACCGCAAGGTATTGACCGGCAAAACGATGTTGCTGATGGGGGTGAGGTTGCCAATATTGACCCTGGCTCCGTTGTCACTCAGCGTGGCGAGAGAAAGATCGAGGGTTGCGGGTGTGTTGAAGCTGAGTGCGCCGCTGGTCAGTCCCGCGGCTGAACCCAAGCGCAGATCATCGGTGGCGATCGCACCCAGTGCCGTGAATGCGATCGCTCCCCCTATGCCATTCACTGACGATGCATCCAATATGCCGGTACGAATGGTGCCATTAGCAGATTGTAAGGTAATCGCCCCGGCATCGGTGGCAGAGGTCGTCTGCAAGGTTCCGGCAGAGGTATCGATATTGCCAGTGGCACTCGTCAGGGTGATAGCTTGACCGTTGGTGGTGATGTTGCCCGTGGTAATACTCTGGTTTGCCAGCAGCGTCAAGGCAGCATTCCCCGTTCCCGTCAAACTGCCGCCTGTGGTATCAATGGAGCCATTGGGCGATCGCAACGTCAACGAATCATTCACCGTCAGATCGCCACCCAGGGTAATATCGCCTGTACCATCCGCCCGCCCGATGGTAATTGCCCCAAAGCCATTTTGCAAACGGTTCAGTTCTGCGGTGGATAGATCCAACCCGCCGCTGGCACCTGTTCCGCCCAGACGAATATCCAGACCAGCCGTAGCCGGTTGAATCAGGAAAGAGCCCGTGCCCTGGAGAGTGCCGACATTGGTCAAGTCCAATTCGTCAGTGGTGAGGGTGACCTGACTCGCGCCAAAGTCCACAAACCCATTATTCACCTGGATGCCACTGGCACCCCCGGTTCCGGTCAAATTGACAACGCCATCGCCAGTCAGACTCAGGGTTCCACCCGATACAACAATGCCCTGGGTTGCCCCCGTTCCGGTCAGTGTCACATTGGTGGCATCCGATTGGATATCGCCCGTGATCTGAATTCCGGCAAATCCCTGGCTGATGCCCACCCCGGTGATATCGCCGCCGCCTGTATTTAACCGACTCGCCCCCAGTGGATTGTTGTCAGTAATATTCAGCTGTCCTTCGCCACTGCTATCGCTGTCGGCAAGCAAAAACAGATTGAGCGAGTCGGCACCAGGGGCAGAGTCAAATACTTCATTGTTGAGGTTGATGTCGTTGGCAGCTTCCAGTCGCAGCGTTCCGGCTCCAATGCCGTCGAAATCTAAAGGATCAGTCAGGGTGATATCGCCCAGTTGCGTTCCGGTCGTTCCCGTCGAGACAATCACCGTGGCTCCACCGCTTAATGCCGCCCGGAGTGTCGCAATCGGTAAGAAAGAATCATCAGCGATCGCGGTAAAGGGAGGACCCGGTACCACAGGCGCACCTGCCCCAATGGTGATGTTGTGCGGATCGATCAACCAGATGCCAGCAGTCCCCGCTGGAGCCGAAACATCAGCCGCCGTTGTCACCGCCAACCCCTGACGACTACTGGTTTCTACTAATCCACCATCACCCGATGCTGCCCCCCCTCTGGCGCTAAGAGTGCCGTGAACGTAAGACGATACATCTGACCAGACAATAATTCGTCCTCCATCTCCGTGTTCTAAGGCATCGGCATTCAGGGTTGAGGTTGGGCTGACATAGGTGTGAGTGGCTGTGGGTGTTGTTCCCTCACCCCGATAATCACCCCCTACCAAAATCGTGCCGCCGCCACGGGTGCCTGTGGCATTAATATTGGCTTCCATCAAGGCAATGCGATCGCCCAAGATCTGCGCAGTGCCGCCGGTCTGGGTAGTAGAAGATAACGCAGCTTGGCTAGAACTCGTCTGTGACGTATCAACGGTACCAGACGCGATCGTGGTACCGGGATCAGCGGCGATCGCCGTTCCATCACCTGCCAGATGAATCGAGCCATCCGGATTCACCAGAACCCGCGTTGCCCGCTCTAATCCGCCCCCCGTCAATAGCTCCGGCAATGACATCGGCGTAAACGGTATAGCCCTACTGCCGCTAACGCTCCGCCCCCCATCCTCTCTTCCCGGCTCCCTGACCTCCGTCCCCCGCTCCAGTTCCAATCCCAGGATCATCCCCTGTTGACGAATCCGCACCCGGCTGGCTCCCGGCACGGCAGCAATAGTAACGTCTCCACCTGCCGTCGAGATCGTGCCTGTGTTCACAACCGTGCCGCCCAATAGGGTCAGATGTTCACCCGCCGGTACCGATAAGATTCCGGCATTGAGGACGGCTCCTGCTTCCGGTGTGGCAAAGCTAAAGCCGCTAGGGGTGCCGACCAGAGCCGTGTAAGCGTTACCACCTGTGGCATAAAACCAGCGATCGCCCAACCCGATGCCTGTGGCAGTTGTTGCCGTAAAAGATGCAGGCAAATCCAGACGGGCGGTGCGTCCAAAAATAATGCCTGCCGGATTCATCAGATATAAATTGCTGTCGCCGCCGCTGACCCGCAGCAAGCCATTGATAATCGAGGCATCCCCTCCCGTCACCCGCGCCAGAATGTTGTGAATCTCTGGGCTGGATTGGAAGTTGGCGATTTCGTTGCGCCGTAACCCAAACTCGTCGAAGCTATGAAACAGGTTGGCACCATTGCCCGACCGTCGCCCGCCGCTGATGTTGAAGCGATCGCCATGGCGGATGATGATCGTCTGGGTGCCATCTTGACTGGGCGTGATCGACTGACCCCAAGCTGCTTTGGGGGCGATCGCCCCTGCCAGCAGTAACGTCGTCAACATCAGCCAGGTTTGAGACGCGCTTTTAGACGGGAAAATTGCCGTCACAAAACTGGAGGTCGATGGCAGGGTTGCACACCCCTCGCCGACATCATCATCCCAAAGTCTTAGTTCGTTCTCAGAATTAGTCTGCACCGGAGGATGCGGGAAGGCAAGACCAGTCCCGCTCCTTCGTCCATCGGACGGAAGGAAAACAGAGTTAATTAAATTCATGATGAACGGGGGCTTTTAAAACAGAAGACACTACATAGTTACACCAGCAGATTAGAGAATCAGAATAAAACTCTCGATAAAAATTAGACTGGCAATGGCAGCGCTACCCCTTAAACCATGGATGATGCGATCGAGTTGATTCGATTCACTCTGCACCCCTACCTTAGCAGGACTGTTTGAATTGGGTAAAGTTTCTGTGAAGCGGTCAGTTATACCCACCCGATTCTTTTATGTTCATTTAGCCGCTGTAATCTTTCTGATTCGGATGTCTGATGGATATTATGTCGGCGTCATCCAATCCTGTAGGGACTTAGCATTTGGTAAAAAATCCTCGGATCGCTCTCGAAAATTTTGACCCTCTTGTAGGGGCTTAGCATTTGGTAAAAAATCCTTGGATCGATCTCGAAAATCTTGACCCAAATGCTAAGCCCCCATATTTAGGGCAACACAAACGGAGTTAGAACTAACTATTTATTGTTGTCAGGGTCATAACGCCGCGATCGCAAAACTAAACGATTGGGGTTAATTGAAGCGACACGTCTCAGTAACAAAACCTGCTCAAATGTGTTTCATACTGTAACAAGAAATCAAAGAAACTTAGTGACATAAACTTTCCTTGCCAGAGATCGTTGTCGAGGGAAGGACACGGTACTCTAAAGTTAAGCCACTAGACAGAACTCATGTATGACTTCCATAAAAGTCAAATTGAGACTAGCGTTGCTAATGTTTTGCCTGGTGGCTCTTCTAGCAGTTAGGATTGCTTTTTAATCTCAGCAATCAGTGATTAGCCAACCATGATGAATCAGCTCTATCGCTATTTCATTCGCTGAATTCAGTTCAAATAACAGCGATCGCCCATTGATTTTGTCTCAGGAAATAGGGTGATTGCCTGACACAGGATCAGGCTGCAATTGCAGATTTTCTTCTAACCCTATGGGTTCTGCAAACCATGGGTATTTCAAACAGATGGCGATACCGGGTTGTTGATAGCTAGTTACTGATCGCTAATCGCTACTGGCGCATAGCAAATGGCTTAACGCTAATAGCAACTCATAGCTCAGTCTCAAAGGCGAGGAATGTTTTATGAACGAAAAAGTCTTATCTGGCTCACGAAACGTGGCGATTGTGGGTCCTTATCTCAGTGGCAAAACAACGCTGTTGGAAAGCATTTTGTCTGTCACCGCCGCCATCTCCCGCAAAGGTAAAGTAACCGAGCGCAACACAGTGGGAGATAGCTCGAATGAAGCCCGCGATCGCCAGATGGGTGTGGAAGTGAATGCCGCCAGTACTGAGTACGGCGGCATTCGTTTTACATTTGTAGATTGTCCCGGTTCCGTAGAATTTGCCCAAGAAACTTACAATGCTCTGGTGGGCGTCGATGCCGCTGTGGTCGTGTGCGAACCCGATAGCGCCCGTGTCCTTACGTTGGCTCCGCTGTTTCAATTTTTAGATGATTGGGAAATCCCCCACCTTGTGTTCATCAACAAGATGGATCGCGCCCACGACAACTTTGCCGATATTCTGCAAGCACTCAAGCAAGTTTCCAGTCGTCCTCTGGTGCTGCACCAATATCCCATTGGGCAAGGCGAACAGATCACTGGCTTTATTGACCTGGTGAATGAGCAAGCCTATCACTATCATCCCGGTGCGCCTGCCGACCCAGTTCCCCTCCCCGAAGAATTGCGTGAGGCAGAACATGCCGCGCGTGCCGAAATGCTGGAAACTCTGGCAGACTTTGACGATCACTTGTTAGAAGAGTTGCTGGAAGATATCAACCCACCCGAAGAAGAAATCCTGGCTGACTTGAAGATGGAACTTGGGGCAGACTTGATTGTGCCCGTCTTCATCGGTGTAGCCGATCAAGATTTTGGTGTGCGCCCGTTACTGAATGCGTTGCTGCGGGAAGCACCTGAACCTGAAATTACAACTGAACGGCGAGGCATTGCGTTAGATACAGACACACCGCTTGCCCAAGTTCTAAAAACGTACTACACCCCCCAGGGTGGCAAGATCTCCCTGGTTCGCGTTTGGCAGGGCACACTTACCGATGGTGTAATGCTGAATGGCGTGCGGGTTGGTGGATTGTATCAACTCATGGGACAACAGCAACAGAGCTTGAGTGAAGCGCAAGCCGGAAGCATTGTGGCACTGGGTCGGCTGGATGGCATTAAAACCGGAGATACGCTCAGCAACGATGCGCAACTGGTGGCATTGTTGCCCAAAGCAGAACATATCAATCCCGTGTTCGCGTTGGCGATCGCCCCTGAGAAGCGCAGTGATGAGGTGAAACTCAGCAGCGCTATGAGCAAATTGATGGAAGAAGATCCCTCGCTCTTTTGGGAGCAGCATGGCGATACCCATGAAGTGATTTTGTGGGGGCAGGGCGATATTCACCTGCAAGTTGCATTGGATCGGCTGCGGCGGAAATACAATCTGCCCATGAGCACCCACCTACCCCAAATTCCTTACAAAGAAACGATTCGCAAGACAGCCCCCAAAGTGCATGGTCGCTATAAGCACCAAACCGGCGGTCATGGACAATTTGGCGATGTCTATCTGGAAATCAAACCGCTGCCACGCGGGGAAGGGTTTAACTTCAGTGAAACGATTGTCGGGGGTGTTGTGCCTCGACAATATATTCCCGGTGTCGAGATGGGAGTGCGGGAATATCTGGTCACAGGTCCATTGGGTTTCCCGGTAGTCGATGTGGCAGTGACGCTGAAAGATGGCTCGTATCACTCGGTAGATAGTTCCGAACAAGCCTTCAGGCAAGCCGCTCGTCTGGCAATGCAGGAGGGGATGTTGCAATGCGAACCACAATTGTTAGAACCGATTTTGGCGATCGCCATTTCCGTTCCGACCGACTATACCTCCAGCGCTCTGCGGCTGGTGAGCGGTCGTCGAGGTCAGATCCTGGGGTATGATGCCAAACCCAACTGGCGCGGCTGGGATGAAGTGCAAGCCCAAATTCCTCAAGCTGAAATGCACGACCTGATCGTAGAATTGCGATCGCTCACCATGGGCGTTGGCTTTTTCCGCTGGCAGTTTGACCACCTCCAGGAAGTGCCTGAAAAGGTGATGGAACGGGTGCTGGCAAAGTCGAGTAATGGCAACGGCAAAGGCTAAAAGCCTTGATTCTAATTGAATGGGATAGGGCGTGGGCGAAGCCCACGCCCTATCCCATAATGACAAAGGCTAAAAGCCTTTAGTGCTTTGTCAACACTCCGGTGCAGATGGCTGCGGAATGTTAGACCTCCGAGGTTTTCAAACCTCGGAGGTCTTGAAGCACCGTTAGAAACTGGTGTTGGATGGTTCGTGCCCGTCGGGCACGAACCATCACTGTTTCACATCGGTGTGTTTCACATAAACGTGAACAGGCTATCTCGACTGCAATACAGAATCTGATGTAGTCGTCGCGGATGTGCGATCGGCAACAAAGGCTCTGCCCGTAATCCGGGTATTGGCTGCTACCGTCGGTTCTACCGAGGCATTGTCTGGATAGCGGCGTCCGGTATATTTCAAGACATGATAAGCGCCCTGAGACCCCCCACCCGATACATAGACAATCAAATCATTCCACCCCTGGGTGCGCTGTTCGCTCACCACAATGGGGTTACTAACACCCGTCAGTTCTGAAATCAAGCGATAGTCAGAGCCGCTGGGTTGGAAGATCAGAGCAGTGCATCCACCCGTGCCACAGGTATAAGAACCCACCAGATAGACAATCACTTCCCGCGTGTTATCGCCGTTTAGATCTACCTGATTGTAGAAATACCGCACGGCGCGCGAAACGGGTTCATCTGCCCCATACTGATACCCCGGCAGTTCGCGTAAGATGGCTCGTTCTAACGCTGCATTCGCTGTCGTTTCTGCCCGCACATATTGCACCTGGCTGACATCGATGCCGCTAACCACTGGCAAGGATTGCAACGAGCTGTCTGTTCCCGTACCCGGCGGTGTGGTCGTGCCCGATATAGTAATCAGATCTTCGCGCACCCATCCTTCTACAGAGGTGCTTGTCACCCGGATGTTGTACCAGAGGTTGCCATCACGTCCTCGGCTCGATCGCAATACTTGCACGCGATCGCCCACTTGACCATAATCAACAATTTCGGATTCGGTGGTGGGCTGAGAGCGGATGTTAATCAACGCATCTGGAGTAGACGCTCTTAAGACACCCGTCTGAGTCGTGGCAGGAGGCGGATTGTCGGTCGAGCCTACCGGCGTTTGGCTGACAATTTCAACCAGCGTTAACCGCGTTGCAGGCGCGCCCGCAGGCGGGTTAGTCACCCTGGTTTCTGATACCCGCAATTGGTAGGTGTACCCGGCTCTATAGGTAAACCCTTCAATCGTGCCGTAGAACACTGCCCATGGATCAGACGTGCGATCGCGAATTTGTAAACAATCTTGCTGCGTTCCCCCATAGCATCGCACCGTTTGGGGTGCCACGTAGATGACCCGTTCAGCACCGGGAGGGGGATTGTTTGTCGCTGGCAGACCCGAATTGAAGGTTAAAACGCCAGTCCCCTGACTGGTTCTATAAGCAATTTGGAGTTGACCGTTGCTGGCAATCTCGTAGGTCTGAGCGCTTTCTAAGGCATTAATAAACGCCGTTTCTTGCCGCATGATGTCTTCAGCGCAGCCTATCCGTGTTGCCGCAACTGTATCAACCGTTAAGCTAATGCCACTGGTGCGATAGGTCGAGCGATAGCGGTTACAGCTGGCAGACCCACTGACGCCATCACGGGTAAATTCAGCCGTAATCGGGCTGGTAGTAATTAACCGACTGGGCGCGCCTGTGCCCGTCCAGGTGGCGATCGTCCAGGTGGTTCCTTCCAGGCTGAGTTGTCGAGGGGCTTGCCGGAAGGTCAACCGACCCGGACCACGTCGGGTTCTATAAATAATTTCTAGTTCGCCTCTGCTGTTGATCTGATAACTTTGTGCGCCTTGTAAAGCTTCCAGATATCGGCTTTCTTGGCGACGCACTCGGCGCGTACAACGAGCGCTGGTGGTCGTGGTTGCCCGGTTCACCGTTAGACCCGCACCATTCACCTGATAAGACGAGCTGTAACGGTTGCAACTGGACGATCCGGTGATCGCACTGCCAACAAAATCAGCCGTAATTTCTGTATCGTCTACCAAACTATTGAGGGCATCCGGTCCTTCCCAGAAGGACAGTCTCCAGGATGTGCCATTGAGGCGATTGGTAGGAGTGGTTGAGGGGGTAGAGGGAGAGGATGTCTGTTTGACAGCGATCGCCACTGCATCAGATTCTCCGGCGTTAGCGATCGGTAGACCACCCACGAGATATGTTGCTAGCAATAACCCTGTAAGAGCTGCTTGATGTTTCCTGATCATGTTGAGAATTCTCCCCTTGACGGAGGCAGTGTTGGATGATTGACTGCTTTTCCTTTTTAGTAGCCAATATCCATCTTCCCAAGCAGATTAGCAAGTAGCGCAAAGCTTATTAAAGTTTTTCAAGTGTGCCAAGGCAAATTTTGTCTTAGCTGATGCTTAAATGCAGAACAATGCCTGATTCGTATGGAATAGAAGCAGTTTTGCCCATTTTTGTGTCTAGATGGCGATCGCTCAGTGTGGAGGACACCTTAGAACAGTTATCGGGACTGTCCTACGATCGCACTGGCAGATCGGGTCAAACTCTACTGATACTGACTGATACTGACGATTTCTGCTCGAATTCTACGTCTTTGGCGCTTAATCAACATTTATAGCCATTGAGTAGATGGTTAGGAGGATAGGGGGGTGGAGCTGCGCCCCAGCCAGGGATTCTACCCCTGCACCCCGTTCAACCAGCCTCTCGGCTGCTGGATCTAGGCTGACAGAGGAGATTAAACCTCCGAGGTTTTAGGGTTATGAAATTGGGTGTGAGTGCCGCGCAGAGCGCGGCGCTCACACCCAATTTCATAATTAAATTAAGCCCTAATTTTCTTGAGGTGTCGTTGGAAAAGCGCCGGGTTTCACCGACAGCGTCAACTCCTGACCATTGCGCTTAAGCGTAACCTGAAGATTGCTGCCCACCTGGCTAGCTTCGACGAGTTTTTGTAAATCATCGGCGGTGGCAATGTCTTGATTATTTACTTTCTCAATCACATCGCCCGATCGCATTCCCGCCTGTGCAGCAGGTGAATTGGGGATGACTCGCACGACTAAAACCCCATTGTCTTGATCGACGCTCAGACCACTATTGGGGTCGCCATTGATCTGTCGTTTCACTTCTGGGGTCAAAGTCACCATTTGCACGCCCAGATAGGCGTGTTCAACATTGCCATTGCTAGCCAATTGGTCGGCAATGCGCTGCACGGTGTTAATGGGAATGGCAAAGCCCAAGCCCTGTGCCCTTTGAATAATGGCAGTATTCATGCCAATGACTTGCCCCTCCGCATTGAGCAGGGGACCCCCAGAGTTGCCGGGGTTGATAGCCGCATCGGTTTGAATGAAATCTACCCGTTTATCGGGAACGCCAACCTGTCCGCTCGACCGACCCGTGGCACTAATAATTCCCACTGTCACAGTGCTATCCAGCCCTAAAGGATTACCAATAGCGATCGCCCATTCTCCTGGCTCGATCGCATCTGAATTGCTGATGGCAACGGTGGGTAACTGTGTCGCCTCGATTTTTACCACAGCAACATCGGTTACAGGGTCAGTTCCCATCACTCGCCCCTGGAACGTGCGCCCGTCTTGCAGCGTTACCTGCACCGTATCGGCACCATCTACCACATGGGCGTTGGTAATAATCCGTCCATCTGCTGTCGAAATGAAGCCCGACCCGACCCCCCGTTCAATCTGCTGGGAAGGTTGAGTCGGCGACGAAGGTACCTGATCGCCAAAAAATTGCCTAAAGAACGGGTCATTAAACACTTGGGGAGCCGAACGCGTCACCGTACGCGACGCATCGATGCGAACTACTGACGGTCCCACCCGTTTCACGACATCTTGCACAAAATTGGACGAGGACGAGGTTGGAATGGGCGGAACCGCAGCAGCAACGGGGGCGGGTGACATTGCAGGTTGTTCCACTGCAACGGGTGGAGGAGTTTGGGACGGCACAGAATTGCGGTGCCAGACAACGTATGACCCTGCCGTAGCAATTCCCGCGCCCATCAACACCAATGCCACTGACGTACCCGCCCGCTGAAGCAGTGAGGAGCGCGGTGATGGGGTGTGAGGTGTGAGAAACTCAGCCGACAGGGCGTCTGAATCAGAGGTGCGATCGCTGGTGTTGCGGTGATCTAATTGCATGGACAATACCTAAGCAAAACAATTCATGTACCGACTTGTTTTTAGCTTAGACAGTGAATTTGTCAACCTTATGACGCAGGCTTAACGGTTTTATGTCAGGTTCTAGGTCAATTGTTTCCGTAGACCACGTATCTGGCTGGCACGTCCGGCAAGGGTGATCTGGTTCGCCTCTACATGCACAAAAATCTTCCCGGATAGGTACTTGGCGATCGCCGATCGCTCATAAACTGAAATCTCTTCAACCTGTTCGTGAGACTGATAGCCTTTGTCGGATAACACCGTCTCGATTCGGGCAATCAGTTGCTGCTTTTGATTTTTATGGGTATACGGCAACGTTAATGTGGTGGTGCGGTTGGCATATGCCCCCAACAAGCCAGCTAGCAGCCCTGCCAATATCCCGGTTTGTTGGGGAACGCCACTATCAAACCCAATGTTTAATCCCTGCATGACAACCAGAGAGAAAATCAGCGCTGTGCTAGAAAAGTAATATAAAAACGTCGGCAGAAAGCCAGGACCGAACTGTGTTGCTGTTTCAGAGGTTGGTTTCTCAGACATTGCTTGCTTAGGTATTGCTTTCTCAGGCGTTGCTTTCTCAGACATGGCTTGTTTATAGCGCTTTGCGCCGGGATAGATTACGGGTTTTGTGAGAGAGCCACGCAGAGCGCGGCTCTCTCACAAAACGACTCCCACGTCACGCCATTGCGAATTTCGATAGATATTGCATAGACCGTAACCGGGCTAGATCAATCTATTATTCAACGAATTTCGATGGAACGCCAATCGCCAGATAATTTTGCCAACCTGGTTTTAAACGATCGCTACCAGATCCAACGACTGTTGGGCAAGCGGGCAGGGCGGCGAACTTTCTTAGCCCAAGATTTGCAAACCCAAACCCCGGTGGTTGTTAAAATTCTGTTGTTTAATGTCGATTTTGAATGGGATGACTTAAAACTCTTTGAACGCGAAGCCGAAACCCTACAATCGCTATGCCATCCATCTATTCCCCGCTATCTCGATCATTTTGAAGTCGATCAAGTAGAAGGCAAAGGGTTTGCTCTGGTGCAAACCTATATCGAGGCGCGATCGCTCGAAGATCACCTCAAAGCCGGACGTAGCTTCAGTCCTACCGAGGTCAAAGAATTGGCGATCGCCGTATTAGAAATTCTCACCTATCTGCATCATCGCCAACCACCCGTCATCCATCGCGACATTAAACCCAGCAATCTTCTGTTATCCAATCGTTCGGGGCATAGTATCGGACAGGTTTATTTAGTCGATTTTGGCTCTGTGCAAACCCTGGCAGCACGGGAAGGTGGCACCATCACGGTTGTGGGCACCTATGGCTATATGCCTCCCGAGCAGTTTGGTGGACGCGCCGTTCCGGCTTCTGATCTGTATAGTTTGGGAGCGACCCTGGTCTATCTAGTCACAGGTCAGCATCCTGCTGATTTGCCCCAGGCGGATTTACGAATTCAGTTTAAGCCATCGGTAAGCTTGAATCCCAGGTTCACTCGCTGGTTGCATCACCTGATCGAACCCAGTCTCGATCGACGGTTGACCTCAGCCCAAGACGCTTTAAACGAATTAGCAGAGCGATCGCTGCCTGTGCGATCGCCTGCCAACGCCCTCACCCCTCCAGTAGGCTGTAGGATATGGATAAGACAAACTAGGAATGAATTCAACGTCACCGTTCCCCCTGCTGGATTTACAACTGAAACCCTCCATGCAGCAGGCTTTGCCATTATTTGGAATGCCTCTCTCCTGGCGGGGATATTGAGTGCCCTACCTGGCAGCATCGTCTTTGCGCTTTTTTCCTTGCCCTTTTGGGGCATAGGAGCGGAGGCATTGCTGAACGTCTTAAAAGCCTTGTTTGTACGAACTCATTTAAGAATCAATTCCCAACACGTTGCTCTCTCCTATGCCATCAATACCATGGAATATAGTTTTCGGCGTCCTGTACAGCGACAGCACATCCACAAACTAATCTATACACCCTGCTCGTTCACCTGGTCTCAGAGTTTACGTCGTCACGTCGAAATCAAACCTCGCTTTATTCTCTGGGCCGGCACCGAAAAATATGAATTAGGCAGTCACCTCACCGATCTAGAACTGGACTGGCTGGCACAAGAACTCAGCAAGTGGCTCGATATACCGATTTCCAGAGAATAAAGAGTTGATTGGGACAAGGGTTGTATGAGAACCCGCGCTCCGCGCGGGTTCTCATACAACCTCCTGATTTAACCGTCTCAACGGTTACTACATAAGCCGTGGCTATCGTTAACCCTAAAATCCCGCATGACGAAGTAAAGGCATGAGATGAATAGAAGCCTTCAGCTTCCATTCACCTCATGCCCAGAACTAGCAACGTCTACAATTTGATGCCGACTTAAAACTCAAACAGGGTATAGGTGTCGGGAGCCTCGCTGCGCGAGGCTCTCCAGCTCTCATAAACCCGTTGCGCGATCGTGGGGCGCTGCCGATGGATCTACACCCATCGGGGCAACGATGTCTCTGAAAAGCGTGATCTGCTGATTAAACTCTAACTGTCTAATTTGGTTGAACACGCTTTGAGCCTGGTCGCTCAACTCATAATCGTCGGGAACTGGAATGACCATGCCGTTTTCCATTCCTGTTGCCAGGAGATACCAGAACAGCAACTTGGTGGTGTCGCTGAGTGCGCCATATTCTCGCGAAATCAGGCTGTTTTTGCGAGCCACCAGATCGCGCTGAACCTGCAATTGCTCTTCCTGAGACATACCTTTGACCTGCTCGAACAGCCCTTCTGCGACCGGAGCGGAGGCAGTGCTGGCTCCGGGTGCCGCAGGCGTGATCGACTCTCCCATTTCGGTATAAATGAACCAGAACAACGCGAGTTGTTGGTCAACCGTTAGATTTTGAAACGCCGTCACTAAAGTTGAATTTGATCCGGTGGTTGTAAATGTCACGCGTATTTCCTCAATTCATTCCCTGCAACTTAACAAATGTTTGCAAGTAAACAAACCATTCTGAAGATGGAACTACGCCACCTAACCAAAGGTAGATTACTAATTAAAACTGCTCCAGAAAATGAGCCAGAAATTTATTCTTTATATGTCGTCAGAGTTATTGATACCAATACTTTGGTTAGGTTTTAAATCTACCTAACGTAGCTGATTTTCTTTAATTAAAAGCAGTAGTGTAGGAGCAGTTATTTCTTACACAAGATGTTAATAATGGGTCAGTTTATTTCATCAGACACGCCATTTAATACGGCTGATTCTCAATCTGAATGTGCAGCCTTCAGCGAAGCAGAATCCTTCATTCCAACTCTGATTTCACGTTATTTTGACACGCTCAACACAGAGAATGCCCAAGCAACGGCGCAGCTATTTGCAGAGGATGGCGTGTTGTATCCTCCATTTGAGGCTGCTATTGTTGGGCGTGAGGCGATCGCCCATTATCTAGAAACTGAAGCTAAGGGATTACAGCTTTTTCCCAGGACATATGCCGTTGATGCCCAAGAAAACGATGCTTCAGAAGATGCCTCAGAAAAGGATGCTAACACCGTGCAGTATCGAGTTATGGGCAGCGTGCAAACGCCCCTTTTTAGCGTCAATGTCGGCTGGACGATCGAGATCAAAGGGACTGAGATTGCATCCGTTCGAGTCAAATTGCTGGCAGCTCTGGAAGAACTTCTCAAATTGAGACCAGAGGGACACAGCGCTATACGCATGGATGCAGAAGGGTAATGGGTTGAGGCACAACATGAAGCACCGTGTTGCACTACATTGTCCGCCCCCATCCTTCTAAAAGCATTGCCCACACACAGGGGTTAACCAATCTTTGAAGTTGCGCCAAACTAGAACCCCCTGTAGTCCCCCTTGGCAAGGGGGACAGCGACAGCCGGGGGTTGAATAAGACGCAGCTTCACATTAAATCGGTGTTACACTGCTGCACCCTTCCTATAAAAAGTGGGTAGTCCTAAAAAAATAATGATTTTTTGTGGCGCGGGCGTCGCCCGCGCCACAAAAAATCATGACATGAATACCACTAGCAAAAATGACAGACTACTGGCGGGGGACAGATACAAATTGAGCCAGAAATGACAGCGGATTGCTCATATCTTCTGCAAAGCCAAGAATGGCGCGATCGCGATGCTCATACAATACCTCGCCCTCGGCATTGAACAGGAACGTGGCTCCTCGCTGAGTCAGATACGCCGCATCGGGGACGTAGGTTTTCCAATGCCCCAATACTTCTGCCATATTGCGCAGTCGTAGCGTTGCCAGTTCAAACGGTCGTTGAAACCCTGTGCCCCCTGCCCAGCGGAAGAATGACCCTTTGATTGGTGGCAACGGCATGGCTCGAATCGTTTCTTCGTCATCAATTAGTTGAGGTGCCTGGCGATCGCCTCGATAGCCGCGAAACACTTCAGCCAACGTTCCAGGGCTACCGATCCCGGCACACATCAGCAAGAGATTAAACCCGGCATTTTGAGCCGGCGATAACCCCGGTAGCTTCAGGGATAACCCTGGATAGAGGTCGAGTTTTTGGTGCAGGGCAGCAGTGGGGTCTACCCAGAGGCGATCGGACGGGAACCCCGTATAGCTACAAAATTGCTCCCCAGAGGTGCGATCGCCAATGCCAATCGCCGCAACAGCGACACCCCCCGCTTGCAACCATTCGGCGTGGCGTTGTACCCACCAGGCATATTCCAGACTATCGAAATCGCCCAATTGGGGCAAAAGCAATACCAGTTGCAAAGCAGCCGACGCTCTACTGCTGACGATCGGCACCATTACGCCATCACTGACCCGCTGGCACAACGACTGGCTGAAGAGGGCATAAGAATTCATCAATCACCTGTTCGCATCGTCATAATAATAGTCATCCGCAGCCGCAGAGCCGTCGTCATAGAAGCCATCTCCTGTGTCTGAGGAGTCTTCCCAGTGTTGACCGTCTGCTTCTGCCGATTGTCCCTCATCGCTATTCTCGATATCTGTCATTTCGGGTTCAGGCTCGATGGGCAGTTGATTCAGTTGTTCTAAATTATGCTCAATCGGTTCAGAGGGCAAAATACGTTCCGCACCAATCAGTGCCTCCATCACCGCTTTGGCAACCGGAGCCGCAACAGTTGAACCGTAGGCATCATCCCCTTGAGGCTCATCGACCACCACCAATGTCACATAGCGCGGTGCATCCGCCGGGAGAATGCTGACAAAGCTGGTAATTCTTGCCCGATCCATGTAACCCCCATTCGGGTCGGCTTTTTGTGCCGTGCCCGTTTTACCGGCAATCTGATAGCCAGGGATTTGAGCCACTTTTCCAGTGCCATCTTGAACCACCGTCTCCATCATCTTGATGACTTTTTGGGTCGTCTCGATCGAGAAAATGGGACTCGGCATCGGCAGATTCGGTCGCCAGGCAACCGTTCCATTGCGCCCGACCAGACCCTCAACCACATGGGGCGTGACCAATCTACCCCCATTTGCCAGACTGGCATGGAGTTGCAAGAGTTTGACAGGGGTCAACGCAAAACCTTGCCCAAAGGCAGTGGTCGCTGGCTCAACCGGAGCCTCGGTAAACTGGTCAAAGTCTTTAAGTTGTCCGGTTGCTTCGGAGGGCAGATCAACTTCAGTGGGCTTGTCAATACCAATTTTTTCTAGCCAGTGATAATAAACATCGGGCTTCACCTGATGCATGATATGCACCATGCCGACGTTGCTAGAGTTTTGAATGATTTGAGTGACCGTCTGGTTGCCGCGTCCGCCTCTTTCTTGATAGTCAAAGTTTTTGATCGGCCAACCACCGACATAAATTTCACCCTCGTCGTAAAAGACATCATCGGGTGTCACCGCACCATCTTCCAGGGCGATCGCCACATTGATGGGTTTAAAGGTTGATCCCGGTTCATATAAATCGCTAACAGCCCAGTTACGAAAGAGTTTATAGTCTGCCTGGTTATAGCGATTGGCATCATAGGATGGTTCGCTAACCAGCACGCGGATGGAGCCGTCATTGACATCCATCACCATGACCGTCCCTCGTTTTGCCTGATAGCGTTCGAGCTGTTGTTTCAACTGCGATCGCGCCGATCGTTGCATCCGGCTATCAAGAGACAGTTGCAATTGCAGATCATCTCCCTGCAAGAAATCATCTGTCACCCGATCGGGCAAAAGGCTGCCGTCTCCCGTACGACTGACCTCAACATCTGCCACAGTCCGTTTGAGCTGGTCTTGCAGGGTCGATTCAATTCCCGCCTGCCCCTGCTGGTCAATATCGACATAGCCAAGGATATTCGCGAATAAATCTTGCTGCGGATAAAATCGCTGCTGATGCCCCACCAGTTCTAACCCACTGATCCCCAACGCTCGAATCCGGTTTGCAGCATTTTCGGGCAACGAGTATTCTACTTCCAGACCGGAATCGCCCGTACTAAACAGGGTAATCAGATCGGCAACGGGTCGATTGACCAGAGGCGCGATCGCCGCTGCAATTTCGTTAGATGTTTTTTCAAACAACACAGGGTGAGCATAGAGAGAAAAGGCAGGGCGATCGATCGCCAATACATTCCCCAGGCGATCAATAATCGGGCGACGCGGCACAAATGGTTTGAGGCTAACAACCTGTTGTTGCTGGGCTTGACGTTGGAGAAAGTCAGCATCAACTACTTGCAAGCGAAATAAATTAATCGCCAACCCCAGCAACGCAGCTAACAAAATCATCCAGACCAAGACCAGGCGAAACCGAGAGGGTTGCACTGGCACTCGACGACGGCGACTGGGCGGACGAGAACCCGGCGATCGCTGTCGTGATGCAAACCCAGTTGCCGATCCAGCGGTCGCTCCGGCATGAGTTTTACGCATCGCAGGCTGTCCTCGTCTATCCGATGATTTTCGTCGTCTTGCCTGGGCGATGGAGATCACACGATGAGAACCGGGGGGCGGAGGAGGACTGGGCATGATGGCAGCGCAAAATTTGTGGTCGCAACACTAGTATCCCATGGGCATCGTTAGGGGTGTGGGGGCGATGACTGACGTGGTGGGATCAGGACGCAGCGGGCGATCGGGTGCAGCTTGCAAGAAAATAGTGTTATTGGCATCAGGTAACACCAATCCGGCGTCTGGTGTTTCTGCCTGCTGAGCAATTTGATTTTTCAGGGCTTCATTGGCTTCCGTGAGTTGCCGCTGATTTTTTTGCAATTGCTCTAGATGGCTATATTCTCTACCCCAAAATGTTTGGGAATACACCGTCCAACTGTAGACCGCTAAAGCTCCAGACACCAGACAAAATGTGGCGATCGTTGATCCCCGTTGTGCCAAAACCAGTGCCTTAACCCAAGCAGGAGTGGTTTGCAGATTGGGTAGAACACTGACTGATTGGGAGCGATGGCGAGGCGATGACGGTAGAGACTGGTTCTGATGCTGCTTTTGATAACGCGATCGGTTGGTATTGGGTAACGAAGCGATGGGATTAGGATTTCTAGAGCGCATCAACTCTTGTCTAGATGGTTTGAGAATGGCAGTCATCACTTCACCCGCTTAAATGTAGTAGTACACAATTAAATTGTTGAAGAGGGGTCAAGAGGTTCATCATCCAGTTTAGGACTATAACCCTCAAACCCATATATTGCAAAATTTCAGCGCTGACAACACTAGCCCTGTATCCAGCAGATTCCGACAGTCTATGAGGCGGTGGAACCTGTGGCTGGGGGTGAAGCCCTCATCCCCCCTTTTATCTCATTAATATGAAATGCGCCGTATTTTAAGAACTTACTATTTAATCCCAATTGATTCAGTCTAAAAAATAAATTTGGACTAAAAATAAGTTGGACTAATCATTAAGTGAACGGGTTATGAGTTGGGGATCGGTGATTTAATAAATCCGCAGATCTATCGTCATTAGCCTGGCGTCGCCATGCTGTTGCACATACATCTTCGAGTTGTATTTGATCGGTCACCCTAACTAACCACAGTTAAACATAAAACCCCAAACCTCTGCGCCGCAAGCTGCGCAAGTAGCACAAAATTTGGAATCAGGCTTTTCATATTAATGTAAGGGCATTCTGGAAACCCAGGAATTCCTCCGATATTGCATCAAATCTGGAGTAAAGACAAGGGGCTGTCTGCCCTAATTAACTGTTAGATGTTGATGCAAGCCGATGAAGAATGCAGAGAACACAGTTTCGGTGTAGATGGTTCTCAAGTATAAGGTGGAACGGAGAAATGATCGCACTTTTATCAATTTTTCTGCAAATTTCTTCTATCTATAGCTCTACACAATCCAGTTAGGACATCAGGGGGGTGGGGGCGGTGCCCCCACGCA
>NZ_JBSLYH010000031.1:0-99775 GCF_055793305.1 Calyptranema fuscum S582 | reverse complement strand
CACCGACAACAACACCTGCTCTGCTGCTTCCAACTGACTTGTCCGCACCTCCAGGCGATGTAAACCCAGACTTTGCCGCAGTTCGATCAACGTGCCGGTTTGCTGAATTTCCCCGTCATACATCAACGCAATGCGGTTGCAGCGTTCGGCTTCATCTAGATAGGGCGTGGCAACGACGATCGTCACCCCATCATTCGCCAGGGTTGCCAATACATCCCAAAATTCACGTCGCGAAACCGGATCAACCCCCGTCGTCGGTTCGTCTAGCAATAAGACATCCGGTTGCGAAACCAACGCACAGCACAACGCCAATTTTTGTTTCATACCACCCGACAGTCTTCCCGCCAGGCGATCGCCAAACTGATCTAAATTCATTAACCGCAGATAGCGATCGCGCCGTTGTTTAAACCGTTCCGCTGGCACTTCTCGCAAGCCCGCACTGTAGCGCAGATTTTCATCAATACTCAAATCCAGATATAGAGAAAACTGCTGAGTGAGATAGCCAATTCCCAACCTCGCATCACGGGGCGATCGCCCCAACACCTGAACAGTTCCAGCACTTGCCTGCATCACCCCCGCCAGAATTTGAAACGTGCTGGTTTTACCGGCACCGTCGGGGCCAATCAGCCCAAAAATTTCACCCCGATTCACCTGAAAATGAATGCCCCGCACTGCCAGCGTCTTGCCGTAGCGCTTCTCTAACCCCTGTACCTGAATCATCAGAGAAGAGGGGTGAGCGGCAGACTCTAGCTCAGAACGTTGCAGATAGGTCATGGCACATCAGGCGTGAGGGGAGCAGGGAGAGACAGTGAAACGGGAGAGCCGCGATCGGGCGCGTTTATTGGCGTAGAAGCCGATCGCTGTCCCAATTGGAATGGGATCGGCAGGGATATGGAGACGCCATGAACCCCATTCGTTGATCAGAATTCTTTGATCAGAGGGCGATCGCAAGCAATCTTTCAATCCAGGTCGAGGTATGAAGGCGCGGTGGATTGCGCGTTCCGGGGATCCCTGTTAATTGGGATCCGTTTGATCATCCAACACAATCTCGGCATCGGCTGGCATCCCCGGTTTGGCATAGCCTGCCGGGTCATCAAGCTGGATGCGAATGCCAACCACCTGTTGCACGCGATCGTCACGGAAGTAAATATTTTCCGGGGTAAACGATGCCTGGGCATCGACAGCAGCTACCTGTCCTGTAAACGGGCGATCGGGATTGGAATCGAGAAAAACCTGGGCAGCTTGCCCCACCCGCACATGACCGATTTCACCTTCTGGAATAAAGCCGCGTAGATAAACCGTGTTCAAATTCACCAGGGTGAGTAACGTTTTGCCGGTGGTAACAACGGTACCCGGTTCGACACTGCGAACGGTAACCACACCATCAATCGGGCTATTAATCGTCAGATCGTCTAGCTGTGCCTGAATGCGATCGCGATTGGCTTCAGCATTGGCAACATCTGCCTGGGCAGCAGCGAGTTGAGTTCTGGCTTGTTGCAGTTGAGTGTTCAGGCGGTTGATCTGGGCGAGGCGAATATCTGGATTCCAATCGGTGGAGCGAGATTGGGCTAAGCCCCCTTGAAAGGCGTTTACCTGTCGCTGAGCCGCTTCGACCGCCGCTTCCTGGCTGCGTAGGGTTGCCTGTGCCGTTTCAAACGTTGTCACTGCCTGATCTGCTTGCAGTTGGGTGACTGCGCCATCACGTGCCAACTGCGCATAGCGATCGCGATTGAGCTGTGCCAACCGCAGTTCAGATTGTGCCTGCACCACCTGAGCTTCTGCCTGTCGTAACTGGGCGATCGCTGATGCCACCTGAGCTTCTGACTGAGACACCCGACCCTGGCTATCTTGCTGAGACTGTTGCAGATTCAATTGTGCTTCCGCAATCTGACTCTCAATCACAGAAATTTGTAAGCGGGCATCGGTAGCTTGCTGACGCGCCGCATTCACAGCGGCGATCGCCCCCTGGATTTGCGCTTTTAGCTCCGCATCATCCAATTTCGCCAGCAATTGCCCTGATTTGACCGTCTCTCCTTCTCGGACGGTAATTTCTTCAACCCGACCCGCCACTTTGGTGCCAATGTCGGTCTCATAGCCTTCAATCCGACCACTCAATTCTAAATGGTCGGTTTCGGGACGAGAGAGCCAGTACCAGGCAGCCACGCCCACACCCGCCAGGAGTAATGCTATGGGGATCAAGATACGGGGGTTAGCCCGTTTTTTGGGCGGTAATGCCACCTCAGTTTGTGGCGAGGGTTCCGACAACGATTGGGTCATAAGCAGTAACCCCGATTTTCATCCAGTAATTTAGGTATTGCTGAATATTGGGATGAATGTGACCGTGAAACCAACGATTTCACATTCGTTCCCGACATCAGCACCCCATTAATTTGTAACGGTCGCAAATATTAGCCTGATCAAACTGGACGGTCTAGTATGAATCATACTAGGCTGTTCATTACAAACGAGCAAGCGTCTTACGCAAGTTTTTATGACATTGCTTAATTCAGATATGACACTTGGTGTGAATGCCTCGCAAAGCGAGGCACTCACACCAAGTGTCATACCCCAAATCAGCAACGCCGTTTTTATTTTTACAATGGAGCATGATCAAGCCTGTAGACGATTCAGCCAATCCAGAGGTGGGTCACGTCGAAAAACGAGATCAAATTTTGCAGGGGGCACTGGCAGTTTTTCTCAGTCGGGGATATGCCGAGACCAGTATGGATCGGGTGGCAGCGGCGGCAAAAGTTTCAAAACAGACGATCTACAGCCACTTTCAAGATAAAGAGGGGTTATTTACAGCGTTAATTGGGCGCGTCACGATCGAACGCATCAAACTGGAGTTTGGGACGGAAGTCCTGGAAGGAGAACCCGATATTGTCTTACGGCGTTTAGCGCATGCCTACTTCAATAAAATGACCAATGAAGACTATCTGGCGCTGTTTCGCATTATTATTGCTGAATCGAATCGCTTCCCTGACCTTGCCCAACTCTATTGCCGCACTGTTATTCAAAAATCTCAACTAGTACTATCCCGGTATTTCAAATCTCGCCCAGAGCTAGATCTACCCGACCCAGAAGCAGCTGCCCGAATTTTTATGGGATCTCTGGTATCCTTTTTTCTTGCTCAAGATGTTTTACATGGCAACGATGTCATTCCCATGGAACGCGATCGCTTGATTGAGAGCCTGGTGACTTTATTTTTAAACCGGGCATCTCGTTAACAGGCGTTGTTGGTTTTAGGTATGAATTTGAATGGGAAACCGAAGGTTTCCCATTCAAATTCATACCAGGATTCAACAATACCCGTTAACAAAAGCGGTTCCGGGAGCGGCATAACCGACCCTGAAAAATTTTGACGGTTATCTCACCTACTGAGCATTCTCGGTAGCAAGATACAATATGTTAGACAAATGTTCGCAACAATCTGTAAGACACTGTAAAACACGGAGCATCGCAACGCATGGGAAGAGTCGTTGGCATTGATTTGGGGACAACCAACTCAGTGGTTGCCGTCATGGAAGGCGGCAAACCTGTGGTGATTGCCAACTCAGAAGGGATGCGGACGACGCCCTCGGTCGTAGGGTTTAGCAAAGAAGGCGAACAACTGGTTGGGCAAATGGCACGACGGCAGTCGGTGCTCAACCCGCAAAACACTTACTTTGGCGTCAAGCGCTACATCGGTCGCCGCTATGCCGAGCTGAACCCGGAGTCGAAACGGGTTCCCTATACGATTCGTAAAGACGAGAATGGCAACATTAAAATTAAGTGCCCTCGCGTGCAGCGGGAGTTTGCCCCCGAAGAAATTTCGGCAATGATCTTGCGGAAGCTGGCAGACGAAGCCAACCGTTACCTGGGCGAGCCGGTCACAGGGGCAGTGATTACCGTTCCGGCTTATTTCAACGACTCGCAACGGCAAGCCACCCGTGATGCCGGACGGATTGCAGGGCTGGAAGTGCTGCGCATTTTAAATGAACCGACAGCGGCATCGCTGGCATACGGACTCGATCGCTCAGACAATCAAACCATCCTGGTGTTTGACCTGGGTGGTGGCACGTTTGACGTGTCGATTTTGGATGTGGGCGATGGCGTCTTTGAAGTGCGGGCGACCGCCGGGGATACCCAATTGGGCGGTACCGATTTTGACAAAAAAATTGTCGATTGGTTAGCCGATCAGTTTTTAGAACAGGAAGGAATTGATCTGCGGCGCGATCGCCAATCATTACAACGGTTGATGGAAGCCGCCGAGAAAGCCAAGATCGAGCTATCGGGCGTCAGCGTCACAGAGATTAACCTGCCCTTTATTGCGGCGACGGAAGATGGACCCAAGCATTTAGAAACGCGGTTGACGCGATCGCAGTTTGAAGGGTTGTGTGGCGATTTAATTGCTCGTCTGCGGGGGCCTGTCAAGCAAGCCCTGAGTGATGCCCAGCTCAACCCTGCTCGTATCGATGAAGTGGTGCTGGTGGGCGGTTCTACCCGGATGCCCATGGTTAAGCAACTGGTGCGATCGCTGATCGATCTGGAACCCAACGAAAATGTTAACCCCGACGAAGTGGTGGCTGTCGGTGCAGCAATTCAAGCGGGAATTCTGACTCAGGAAGTGCGCGATATTTTGCTGCTGGATGTGTCGCCCTTATCTCTGGGGCTAGAGACGATCGGCGGCTTGATGAAAAAATTGATCCCGCGCAACACCACGATCCCCGTACGTCGATCTGATGTGTTTTCGACTGCCGAAAATAACCAAACCCTGGTCGAAATTCATATCGTTCAGGGCGAACGGGAAATGGCGGTTGATAACAAGTCCCTAGGTCGCTTCAAACTGATGGGCATTCCTCCGGCTCCGCGTGGGGTACCTCAGGTGCTGGTGTCGTTTGATATTGATGCCAACGGCATCTTGCAAGTGACCGCAGTCGATAAAACCACCGGACGTGAGCAAGGCATCACCATTCAGGGTGCCTCGACGCTGAGTGAATCGGAAGTGCAGCGGATGATCCTGGATGCAGAACGGTTTGCCGATCAAGATCGCTCCCGACGGGAGCGGGTAGAGAAAAAAACACGGGCAGAAGCGTTGACCTTCCAGGCAGAACGGTTGCTGCGCGAAGTGGCGCTGGATTTTGGCATGCAGTTTGCCAGTGGGCATCGTCGCCGCATCGAAAATTTGATCAAAGATTTGCGCAACTGTCTGCAACAAGGTGATGAGCGGGGTATCGACATCGCTCAGGCGGGGTTGCAAGACGCGATTTATGAACTCAACCGGGAAGTGTATCAGTTCGATAAGGAAGAAGAGCAAGAAGGGGGATTTCTCGGATCGATCAAACGCACCCTGTTTGGCGATGATGATGACCTGGATTATTGGGATAGCCGCGATCGCCCGGACCCGTGGGATACTCGCCGCGACTCCTGGGATACCCGCCGCGAACCGCCGCGTGATAGCTGGGATCGGCAAGAGTCGTGGAATCGTCAGCCACCGCGCGACTCCTGGGATCGGCAACCTCCCCGTGACGATCGCTGGGAACCGCGTGATCTGCCCAGAGAGCCGATGCGCAATGACCCCAATCGCCAGCCCGTCCGCAATCAATGGGACGATCGCCCAGCTGTCCGCAATCCTAAAGACGATCGCGATCGCCAACCCCCGAATGATTGGGAAAATCGCGATCGCCCTGCACCCCGCGATCGCCCTGCACCCCGCGATCAATGGGATGACCGCGACCCACGCAACAGCCGAACCTCGGTGAACGACCGCGATCGCTATGGATCGTCATCTCAACCCGGTCGTCGTCCTGCCTATAACAACGACCCCAATCGCTATGACGATGAAGACTGGGGAGATGAGGATGAGTGGTTGTAACGTATCCAACTCCACCTTTAACTCTCAGGAATTGACCATCGCCTGTCGTTGACTACCCATGCAAAACTTCCGCAATTATTATCAAATTCTGGGTGTTCCCAGAGATTCAACCGCTGAAGACATTAAGCGCTCTTACCGAAAACTGGCACGGCAGTATCATCCCGACCTGAATCCGGGTGATAAAGCTGCGGAAGAAAAATTTAAAGATATTGGCGAAGCCTACGAAATTCTCTCGGATACGACCAAGCGATCGCAATACGACAAATTTAGCCAGTACTGGAACAAAGGTGCCTTTCAGGGTGGATCGACGCCGCGTGCCAAAAATTGGGGGACGCGTTCCGGGGGTCGAGTGCCTCTGGATGAAGCTGACTTTAGCCAGTTTTCTGACTTCAATACCTTTGTCGATCAACTGCTCAACCGTCGTGCGGAAGCCGCCACCACGACCACGACGCGCACGGCTACTGCTGCTGATGTGGCGGCTCGTGATCCCTATCGACCCGGAACCAGCAAAACTGCCTATACCGTCACTCGTCCGGGACCCCGCAATGCCGAAGCACGGCTGACCGTGCCGCTCGATAAGGCATATCTGGGCGGGCGCGAACGCATTCGCCTGGAAGACGGGCGATCGCTTGAAGTCAATATGCCACCCGCCATGGTATCAGGGCAAAAAATTCGGTTGCGCGGTCAAGGCGTCTCCGGTGGCGACTTGTATCTGAATATTGACGTAGCACCCCATGCCTTTTTCAAACTAGAGGGGTCGGATATCTATTGTGTAGTGCCGATTACCCCCAGTGAAGCGGTGCTAGGAGGGGCGATCGAAGTGCCCACGTTGGATGGTTTAGTGAAAATGATGATCCCCTCTGGGGTGCGTCCCGGTCAAAAATTGCGGCTGGGCGGCAAAGGCTACCCGATCGACGGACGACGCGGCGACCAGATCGTGGAATTGCAAATCATCATGCCCAAAGAGCTAACGCCCCAAGAACGCGACCTCTACGAAAAATTGCGTCAGGTAGAATCCTTTAATCCTCGGGCTGATTTGCCCGTGTGATGAGCCTGGAGGCACCGAGAAAATTTCGTCTTGATTGCGATCGCAAGGCTAGAATCTTAGAACCTGTTTTCCGTCCAGCAGGTTTGCTCAGTGCTTATGTCGCAGCCATCCGTCCCACCACCGCAACCTGGCTACACCCCCATTACTCTCGAAGATGTCCGAAAACTACTGGATTCCAAGTTGATCAATACTGGAATACCTGGAGTCTTAGCGGGTATCTCAATTAGTAAAGCGTTTGCAGGACAATGGTTTAACGCTGGACAATTTTTGTTAGTAGCGGCTGGTGTGTGGTTTGGCATTAAGGTGGTTAGCAGATTAGCGCCAAAAGTCGATCGCATGGTCGAACACACACTGGATGGCACCGAAGCCCAGATCAACCGAACCCTTAGCCAGTTTTCTCAATTTCAACAACGCTATCTCGAAGCGCTCAAAACCCACTGCTATAACCTCAAAGTCGAAGGGTTTAAGGGATATTTACCCCGGTTGGCACTCGAAGAAGTCTATGTACCCTTGCGATTGGATGCTGATCCAGGGAAATCCATTCATCGTCATCTTGTCAAAGACATTTGGGATTTATTGCCCAAAGTCAGCCATGCTCCAGCATCATTTCCCTATCGGCTGATTGCTATCATCGCCAGCCCTGGATATGGCAAAACCACGCTGTCTCGATATCTCAGCCTCAGCTATGCTAACCAGACCTATCAAACCCAAAATGCGCGGGAATTGATTCCCGTGCTGTTGCTGTTTCGAGAGTTTCACGCCCAGATTCAAACCATCACCACGCCCTCTCTGCCCGATTTGATCGTAGCAAATCCAGCAACTTCCTCGTTGCCAGGAACTTCGCAGTTCTACTGCCTGGTTTAAAAAACGGCTCGAACAAGGGGAGTGTCTGGTAATTTTCGATGGATTAGATGAAGTGCCCGATTCTCGGCGAGAGTTAGTCAGCCGTTGGGCAAACTGGCAACTGCAAAACTATGCCAGTCAATTTATCCTTACCTCCAGACCGCACGGCTATGACAGTAGCTTGTTTGAAGGGGTACAACGGGTTGAGATTCAGGACTTCAACAATGACGAAAAAGAAGACTTCATCAACAAGTGGTATCGCTTCATCACTTGGGAACTGACCTGGAAACCCAACTGGGACGAAAGTCAGCAGAAACCTCCTGCACAACGCCTGTCTCAAGAGCAAGCTGAAGCCCAGAGCCAAGCCGATGCCCAAAAAGCAGCAGAAGACTTGCGCCGCCAACTATTTGCTAACCGATCGCTCAGTGATCTGGCAAAAAATCCGTTGCTGATCACCATTATTGCTGCCACCCATGAAGCCTATGAATCGTTGCCAACTCGTCGGGTCACGCTCTATCAGAAAATTTTTGCGCTGTTGCTAGAAGATCGACCCAATCGCCGCGAAACTCGCCTGACGCTAACCAGTGCCGAAGATAACCAATCTGTCTTGCAAGCGTTAGCGTTGAACTTGGTTGAGCAAAATCAAACGCAATTTACCCCACAACATGCAACCGATTGGATGCAAAAACGACTGACCGAAAAAACATCCGCCGACCAACCCCTCTCTTGCCAGCGCTTTTTACGAGAAATCCAGACCACTGCCGGATTGCTGGCAGGTGGTGAAAGCGGGTTGTATGAATTTACCCACAAGACCTTTCAAGAATATCTGGCAGCGGCTGAACTGAAGCAGACAGGACGCGACAGGGTGGTGCGGCAACACTTGCGAGACCCCAACTGGGAAGAAGTGATCTGTTTTTATGCTGCCATGAGCGATGCTGCCAAACTAATTAATGCGATTTTAGACAATTTGGATTCCTATAGATCCGACGAAAAAGTATATGTATTGAAACTGGCAAACCGCTGTAAACATGAAAGTCAAAATCTAGACTCAAAAACTCTCGATCGGCTAGAATCATTGATCTTAAATGCTTCTAAAGCTGATTTCAGATTAGGATCATACTCAAAATCAATGATAGTCTCAAACGTATCTGATATTGATATTTCTGAAATACTTGATATGTTTCTGGTGCAAAAGCTTCGTTATACCATTGCTCTAAGCGAGCATAGTGCTATCACCGAAAGCTATATTACTTGCGGCGAATATCAAAAATTTCTTGAAGATCAGCAGAATGGACAGTTTCATTCAACAGCCCAATTGATTGAGTTTTCACCCGAACAACTGAATCAACCTGTTACCAGGATTACTTGGGAAGATGCAGTCTGGTTTTGTGCCTGGTTAGCCACCCAAACCCAGATCACTTCAGAAGAAAAGGTCTACTATTATCGATTGCCAACTCCGACAGAAATCACATCTGTAGGGGCGCAGAGCCCTGCGCCCCTACGCCCTTGGACAACCGACCCTCAAATCCCTGGTAATGCTCTATGGGTCGTGCGCCAGCAAATTCCTGATCGCTATCGAGCTTTGCTCAACTATCTGGCAGGTGGTCGCTGGAAAGAAGCCGATCAAGAAACCTCTGACCAGATGTTAAAAATTATCGGCAAAAAAAATTGGTGGAATGTTGAGAGAGAGGATCTGCTGAAGTTCCCCTGTGAGGATTTGCGCACCCTCGATCGCCTGTGGCTGACCTATAGCAACAGTAAATGGGGCTTTAGTGTGCAAAAAAGAATCTGGGAAGAGTGCGGCAGCCCGATGGATCACAATAGCGATTGGGAAAAGTTTGGCGATCGCGTCGGCTGGCGCAAGGCAGGAAACTGGTTGCATTGCGACAAACTAACTTTTGATATCGTAATCTCTCCTCGTGGAGAATTTCCTTTGATAATGTTGTATAGGGGGGTTGGGTTGGTGGTAGGTAGCGTTGTAGTCTCTTTTCTCTTGCAAAGACTTGTAGACTGTAGCACGCAACAGTCTTAGGCATTTTTAAAGTTTGTAAACACGCTGCTTTTACATGATTTTTCTTATGTTCAGCAATTTGATACCTGGCACCACCCCAAGATCCCCAGCATCTCTAAGATGCTGGGGATCTAAATCCCTTCACAATGGCTCAAACTTGAGACAAGCAATTTGGGGGTCATAGCAATTTGCCAGCACAAATTTCTTTAACCTGCGATCGCCCTCCAACCTCCTCGCTATCCGCTCAACGCGATCGCCCGATCGCCTGTTGAATGTCGGCTTGCACCTGTTCTAACGGCTGGTCGCCATTGACGCGCAATAACCGCTGACGACGCTCGTAATAGTCCAGCATCGGAATCGTTTGTTCATGCAATGCCCGAATGCGACGTTGCACTGCATCTGCCTGATCATCCACCCGTGAACGATTGAGCGATCGCTCTACTAATATTGCTTCTGGCACATCCAGCCAGATTGCCCAACTTAGCTTTTGGGTCAAATCATCTAACAAAAAGTCTAGTTCTTCCGCTTGAAATGCCGTGCGAGGATACCCATCTAACAACCAACCCGATTGCACATCCGATTGCTGAAGCCGATTGCGAATAAACTCGATGATGATTTCATCGGGGGCGAGTTCTCCTTTTTCGACATAAACCTGCACCTGTCGCCCCAGTTCGGTGTCCTGAGCGATCGCCTCTAGCAAAATATCTCCCGTCGAAATTCTGGCAATCTCCAGATCTGTACATAACTGTTGTGATTGCGTACTTTTACCCGCTCCAGGTCCACCCAGCATGATCAATCTCATTCGTCCCACTCCAGAGCAAAATCATTCATAATCATCCAAAAATAAATCCCCTAGCGGATCGTCTCCCAGTGCCGTGAGAAAGTCAAAATTGCCCTCGCCTACCGATTTTCGTAAGGTCGCAATAATTTTATCTTGATCATCATAGGGACCACAGAAATAAAACGGTTTGCCGTTGCGTCCAAACGTGAGGCGTTCAAATTCGCTGTCGTCTCCCAGATGCGCTCTGGCTTGGGCAAAATCGGGGTCGGGCTTAAACCCAAGACGGTCGGCATACTCGACTGCCCCTAAAACAATGGCTCTTGCCTGATCTAACGAGATCGGTTGATAACCCTCCGGAAAGCCGGAATACGCATGTTGGAGAAAGTCGCTATAGCGATCGCCATTCAATTGCCGGGGTGGAATACAACTCTTGACCCCCAAACACCAATAGTCTACTAAATAGCTAGCGGAAAGAAATCGATTAAATCCGGTAGAACGGGTAACAATCACTAACCCCAACCCCGAACCAAACTGGTCGGTTTCACTATCAGACTCGGCGTTGTCATCGGTCGTCTGGGTGCTGTTTGTAGACGTGGTTTGATATTCAGGGGCGATCGCGTCTTCCCCTAGTAAGGTACGAACACAGGCGATATCTGCCAAACATTCCGACAGAGGAGGCAACGTGCCAGAATTTTGGGCTGCCAGAGTAGCCTCAGCGGCATGATGTTTGATCACTCCGGCAACGTCTGAAACGCGCAATCCCATCTTTCTGGCGATTTGTTTGGGCGTTAAATTGCGGGCACGAAGGTCGATGATTTCCTGTATTTGTTGGGGTTGCATACGGCTATTTTGCCAAGAACAGCTACTCGCATATTAAACGTAAGCTGATCGTCCCTGAATCTTGCTTAGGGGAATCTTAATAAGGATCAGCCAATTAACCGATCTAATTTAATCCACGATCCTGAGGTCGATAAATCCGTACCTGAGCATTAGGGTTTTCTGACGTGCTTTCTCAAGGGGAACTCGTAATAATGAAAGAAAAATGAAATGCTTTACGGGCATTGAACCCAAAGGAGATGTGGGGTATGAATCAATTTAAAACGGTTGCTTTATTAGGGCTGTTGAGTGCGCTGTTGATCAGCATCAGCTATTGGCTGATTGGGGGTGCCACGGGTGCGCTGATGGGAGTAGGTCTGGCAGCTGTGATGAATCTGGGGTCCTGGTACTTTTCCGATGCGATCGCCCTGACTGCCTATGGTGCTCAACCCGTTACACCCAGTCAGGCTCCCGGACTGCATCGCATGGTACAACGATTGAGCGATCGCGCCCAATTACCAATGCCTGCGGTTTACATCATGCCTACGCCTGCGGCTAATGCCTTTGCCACAGGGCGTGACCCGGAGCACGCGGCTGTTGCTGTAACCCAGGGCATCATCAATCTGTTGCCTGAAGATGAACTGGAAGCCGTGATTGCCCACGAACTCAGCCACATTTATAACCGCGATACCCTGACCCAAGCGGTCGCAGCAACAATTGCTGGAGCCATCTCTTTCCTGGCACAAATCGTCAGCTATAGTTTGTGGTTCGGCGGATCGTCTCGCGATGAAAATGGTGCGAATCCATTGGGTTTATTACTCACGATTTTCCTGGCTCCCGTCGCCGCAACGGTGATTCAGTTGGGCATTTCTCGGACTCGTGAATTTGAGGCAGATGCAGGCTCCGCGCGGTTGACTGGAAATCCTCGGGCGTTAGCCAGAGCTTTACAACGTCTGGAAGCCAGTGCTAAACAACTGCCGTTAGCCGGAAATCCAGCATTCGAACCGTTACTGATTACGAACGCTTTGCCTAAAACCTTATTCAGCAACTTATTTTCGACCCATCCTGCCACAGAAGAGCGGGTGCAAAATTTACTCAAACTAGAGCAAACCTTACGTGAATCTGTGGCTAGATAGTCCTTTATATAGCAATCCTAAATCAGTTGTGAAAGCGCCCGCCCGAAGGGCGGGCGCTTTCACAACTGATCAGGTTCACAAATCAAATAGGATCGCTATAGCAGTCGAGGGGTTGATGAGGACAAAGGCTGTGTGAGAACCCGCGCGGGTTCTCACACAACCTCCTGATTTAACCGTCTCGACGGTTACTATCAGCAGAAAAATCCACCTCTTTAGATAGGTTCTAAACGCATAGGGTCATCAAACCTCTTCCTGGATTAACCATGGAGAAAACCGAAGGTTAGAATTATGATACGTAGCGATCGCCACGATGGCACATCTGATGTAGCTTAAACACCAGGGGCGTTGAGGGATAAACCATGGATGAGCAGAGCAATAGCCGATATCGCCAAAAAAAGACTCATCCAGGGGTCAAATTCTACACCGACCAACTGATCGATCAGCTGCAACGGCTTAAGACGCACCCACTGCTACAACTCATTCGCCATCGACCTCGGCTTATGTTGACCAGTGCCTGGGTTGCCATGGTTCTGGTGGGTGGCATTGCTACATTCAGTTTGGTGAGTTTAGGACCCGATCGCCAGGCAAAACTGGCTGAAGCCGAACGGATTGCACCGCCAGTTGCCATTGCCAAAGGGCATGATTCTAATCCAGCCTGGTCGCTGGGTGCGATCGCCATTGGCTGTGCCCTGGGTTCGTCTATGATTTCCCATCGCATCAAACAATCTAATACGCCCCGTCGGTTAGTCAAGCGATCGCAAGTTTTTCCCAATCCTTAACCTGCAACTTTCTACGCGGAGTGCCGGGGGCGTTGCCCCCGGCACTCCGCTTTCAATTTGGCGCATACAGTTCAATGTATTTTGAAAGCCGCGCGGAGCGCGGCTTTCAAAATACATTTGGCAAGCATCAATGGTTCAAATCAGTGCTTACTGCGTCACTTCCATCAATACACGCCACTGATCAATGGTTGATTCTGTCCAAATCCAATCACCTGCATCACGACTCGTACTCAGCGCTTGTGGGGCAAATCGGGTTGCCTGACTCGACAACACCACCTGCTGAATATTACCTGCCAACGGCAGATAAGTAGGATTGTCTAACGCTAATTGCGCTAAGGCGATCGAAATTCCGGCGTAGGCATTGGCGATCGCTGGATTTGGTAATTGAGCAGCCAGGGGACATTGAATGGTGCCAATCTCATTAGCAATCGGGGCAGAGGTCGCACCATCTCCAGCGGCTAAGCCTACAGCTGTACACCAGGTTTCCAGTGCCAGTTGAGTTTCTCCGGCAGCATAGTAAGCAAACCCCAGAGCAGTTTGATAGTCAATCGATTGGGGGTCTGCTTTGACCGCAGATGCCCAATAGCGACGAACATCAGATAACCCATAATCTGGATTTTGCCGTTTGATAAATTCCCAGCCCAACCGACCATACAAAAAGCTAATCGGGGCTTTGTCGAGTTGGGCTTGAGGAACCCCCAGCAACACCGTTTTGGCTTCTTGCAAAGCACCCCGATCGAGTAGTTCAGTCACCGCTTGTTCACCCTTAGTCAACTCATTGCGGCTAAATTGCAACACGGCAAATTGCGTTAAAACTCCCGTATCGGCTTTTTGAAAATCTTGTGCCGTGTTCAGATCATTGAGATTTGCCGTCGTCCCAGGAGATGGCGAGACCCCGGTGGTGGGGCGTCCGTCTCCAGAGCCAGTTTGCCAAAACCGCAAACCAGGAATCAACAAAACGCTTAAGGCGATCGCTGTGATTCCGGCGCTGACTAACGCTGCCACCACCACAGGAGAACCCTTTCGCCACCGCCGCCGGGATGGTTTAGGCGGTTCTTCCGTGACTCGGGCTTGCCCGTAAGGATTGGCGTTAAACGCATGGATCGAACCATCTCCGTGGGTAGAAACTGCCAGACTGCCGCCCATCTCGTCATCAGAGAGTCGGGTTAGCGAACTGCGATTGGCAGGTGTCAACTGCCCCATATCCGCTGGTTGCCGATAGCGTGGGTCTTCGGGCAATTCTTCATAGAGCGACAGGATCAGATCGTCGGTATCGGGCAATAAGTTCTCATTATTATCTGCCGCAATCAACGGTTCGATCTCAGGTTGCGATCGCGAGAGTTGTTGAATTAAAGAAGCTAACTCTGACGCATCTTCCTCGTAGCTGAGTTCGTCGTCTAATCCCAATTTATTCGGATTGATGTAGTCTTCAACCAGATCACCCAAATCATCGTCGGCTAATACGGCATTGGAAATCATATCCAATTCAGGATCGATCTCTGATGCGGTCAGACGGTTGGTATTAGTGGGTTTTAAATCGGTTGCTAAGCGGTTGGCAGCAGCTTGGGCTGTGGGCGATGATAACAGCAGCCGATCGGCAGGATTATCTACAGAGCGATCGCCCGCAGTAAGGTAACCATCAAAGGTTTGCGACAGATAGAGCACGGGCAATGCCCAATACAATTGCTCAGATCCATAGGATGAAATCAACCCCTGGCGTGCCCGACTCAGGCTCAGATCAATCGGGTAGCCCTGTTTGAGGTTGCGATAAAACAAACGGCTGAGATTCAACGCCACTTGATCGGGAATATTTTCTGCCATTGCCAAAACGGCTGGAATTCCTCGACTGACCAGCGCTTCGGCTAAATTTCGTCCCTTTTGATGAGCCGCATCGGTGGCAGTATAGGTTCCCTGACACGAGTTAAACACTGCCATTTGAATGCCATTATTCACCAGCAAACCTGCCAGGTCTTCACCACTCAGGGTTTCTGTTAATCCAGTGCGCTCATTGACCAGATATAGACTGCCGCCGACTTCCGATAAATTGCTATGGCCGGCATAGTGAAACACCTGAAAATGACCTTGCTCCAGTGCCTGGGTGAGTTGCTCTCGCCCCGGTTGCTCTAAAATGACCAATTCAATTTCAGCATGAGTCCCCGTGCCATTCATCGAAGCTCGGTGATGCGCTGCCAATTCTTGCTGAAGCTGTCTTGCTTCTTGTTGTAAATTGAGTCGGACTTGGTCAGACGGAGTGGCGATCGCCATCAATAGCCGTAGCGGTTGACCGGGCTGCAATAGGGTTGGCAATATGGCTCCAGCTCGTAGCCCCATATCTGCCTGATAGCGCGAAAAAATAATATCGGTGCCTGCCGCCAACGGTCGCGAAACACTGCTTCCAGCATAGGGCTGACCCAATTTACTGATAGACGCTTCAAAGCTATGCATCACTTCCCAGGGCAAACGGGGTAAATCCAGCCCCTTTAAACCCAATCGCAGACGCAACACTTCACCGCGATTTTGGGCAATGCCTTGAGCCATCACCCAGCTATCGCGCAGCGTTTTTTGGAACAGCGTGCTATACAGATATTGCCCAAACTCTCTCAGGTCTTTGGGCAACACTTGCCCATGACCCGGCGACACAGTGCCAGTCAACGGCACCCCATTACTATCGCCATTGCCCTGTAACAAGCCCAGCAACGGATCGCTCATGAGACGGCGTGCCTGCACCAGCCAATCTTTTACAGGGAAAGAAATCTGTTCTTCTGCCAATGGCACACCCTGCGTGACCCGCTCAGTCCGCACCAGATACGAATCATTCCCCACCGGGGTCAACGAAATGTGAAACTCTTGGGTCACGTTTCGCTCATCTCCTCAATATTCCAAGTCCCGGCTTTTCAGCACCTCTTAGAGTCTAGCCGGAGAGTTGATTGTTCGTGCCCTTTGGACACAAACAATCAACTCTTCTTATTACTTTTCGGTTAGATGCTTAATACCAATTTCAAACGAGTCATAGCTAAATCCGGTTAGTTCTAGCCCGCAACACAGTTTCAGACTAAGATGCGCAGTTCGCAAAACCAAGGGGTTTATACCAATTGAATTAAGAGCACGACAGATTTCTGCACGGGCTTGGCAGTGCCAAGCCCCTCCTGAACTTCCAGGTGCCCAACAATTCGTTTAAATCGGTATGACAAACCACACCAAACCGTTTGCTCTTAATTTTCATCATGGCAACGGAAGCACCCTTTCGTTGCTTGGGGTGTGCAACTTTTTCAAGTGCGCATACGTCGGCACATGGGCTTTCTTAATTTTTGGCTGACCCGATTGGATTGGGGTATTGTCACGCTACCCAGTTTTCCCTGATGTTTCGGGGATGGGAATGGGGAGGTGGGGGAGATGAAGGGGATGGGGAAGATGGGGGATGGGAATGGAATGGGATCGGCGACTGGTAGACCCGACAGGTTGTGAATCTCCTACAATTCTGTACCAGAATATCGTTCAGGGTTCTCTGACAAAAGCGGATGAATCAACAGGGAACCATCCGGCTGTTGTGCCAGGATGTCGGTGCAGGTGCCAGTCCAATTAATCCAGAATTACCAACAGTTTTCAGCATTAGAGACTGTATTCATCACCCCGTGTCCCCCAAAAATAAGCGCGTGGAAGGTACCCGTGTGGGTCATGTGAGGGCAGATCTGAATTTGACAGCATGAGACGTGTAGTTCCCTCCTTAAGGATCACAAATTGATTAAAACCCGGACGTTTGTTTTTGAACGTGCGGCGGAGCCGCGTTTCCAAAAATAAATCTTCGGTTTTATCAAATCCACGATCTTTAAGAGAGAGCTTATTGCATATCAAGGAGTGCTGATTTCCGGTTTAAAGTCCCCCCGATTGCAAGTGTCTACTCCCTATTTGGAGATGAACAATGCCCCAACCTCAAACCCATGAGTGGATGTTTTATGAACTGATGTGGCGTGCCAAAGCCAGAGGTGAGGTCTATCCTCTACCCTGGTGGGTGCAGCAATATTTTCGTCGTTGGAGCGATTCGTTTGATCAGGGTTTGTTTGACTCAAAAGAAGGTGCCTTTGCCTCAAACGCCAACTATCGCTACTGGAATATGGTCGGGGTCAAAGACCATCATCAGGAAAGTTTGGTAGGTCAGGCGGGGGAAATTGAACCTGTCTATGATCACTATACTCTCAGCTTTTTCTTGTTTGATCCACAAACCAAACACCTGCATTTTCCCCAATTCCCCAAAACGAGTGGGAGTGGTTCGCCGCTAACACAAACCCTGGACGATGGCTATTTACCCGTAGTCAAAACCACCTATCGATCGCCCATGGGTGTTGAAGTAGAAGAAAAAGCGATCGCCACGACAGTCGGACTACGTCAGCGGAGTGTGGTGTTAGCTCGGTTTACAGCACGACTTACCAGCGCCCTCTCATCAAATGCATGGTTGTGCGTTGCTGTGTCGCCTTTAGGACCAACAGGTTTCGAGCGTCATGACAAAGCTGGGCGCTATAGTGCAGACAAACGTTTAACTTTCTTGCGTTATTTGTCGAGCGAACAGCGGGTTGAAGTGAATAGCAAATGGGGTCCGTTATTGGGTACGTCCCCCGATACCTATGGTTTGTATGGCAATGAAGAGACATCCTACAATCCCGATCACTATCTGGATCACAGTCCTTATCAAGATTTACTGAGTCATGGACGTTTAAATGAACGCGATACGACAAGCGATCGCGTCGCTGGCATTTGTACCGCAGTATTTGCCTGGAAACTCAATCTCAACAGCGCTAATCCTTCCTTTTCACTGGATGTGAAACTTCCAGTGGATGATTATCGCGGTAATTCCGATCTGATCGAATTGCAATCTGCTGATGCCAATCTGCTAGAAGCCAACAATACAGCATTTTGGACAGGTAAACTTGACAAAAATGGGTTGCAAGCGACCTTACCCGCTTCCATAAAGCATCTCTTTGATCTCTATCGCACCTGTCGTGCCAATCTGTTGATTCTTGCCGATGATGGACAGATTCATCCCGGTCCAACTATTTATGATTCCTTCTGGGTGCGTGATTCATCCATAGAAGGTATCGCCTGTGCGTTGAGTGGGGATACTGATTTACCAGAACAGCAGTTTGGGCGACACTATCCTAACGTTTTCAACTATAGCTACGATCGCTGGGGACCAGTGTCTCTGCGAGGCTTCTTTGGCGGTGAGCATGAGAAAAATGACCGGGAATGGGATAGCAATGGGCAAGCTTTGTGGGCAATCAGTCGGTTTGACCGCATCATGGGACGCGATCGCGCTTTTGGTGCTGGGATGTTTACCCCATTTGTGATTGAAGGTGCCCGGTGGTTGCGCGATAACCGGGATGGCTATGGCTTATTGCATAGTGGTTGGAGTGCCGAACATATCGGTGATAAGGACAAACCCCACTATTGGGATGACTTCTGGGCGATCGCCGGGTTGTACGAAGCAGCTAAGCTCGCTGAGCGCATTGGGGCTAGCCAAGAAGCCCGCGAAATTTGGGCAATTTATGACGATATGGTGCGCGCCACGGCAAACTCGATTCGGTGGCTATTGGATGAGCAACGCCGACGCGGATTTTGGGAGACCTTTATTGCAACAGGTCCCGGTGATGTCGGACGACTTGATTCCACCATTATTGGTGTGCTGGCATACTTCCATCCCTGTCGTTTGTATATGGGACAAAAGTTGGGTTCCGATCTTGATCAAGCTGCTCGGCTAACGCTAGAAACCATCTGGAGTCGGTTTATGGATGGCGGGTTCCGCCACGATTCTGCCTGGAATTGCTACGGTCCCTATCTAACTTTGCAATTAGCCCACGCCTTTTTGTTGATTGGCGATATCCAGCGCATGGATCAGTGCCTCGGTTGGGTCGTGGACAACGCCGGATATAGCAAAGTCAGTCGTTATGACGGTAGTAGCGATCGCTGGCAGGTGGTTTTGGGTGCCTGGAATGAGCAACATTGTTACCCCATTGCCAAAGACTTTGCCGAAGTTCCGGGACGCTGGTGGTATATGGGCGACATTCCCCATGGTTGGGCTTGCGCCGAATACACGCTATTGCTACGCGACATCCTATTTTTTGAAGCGGATGAAGACGGTAGCCCCCATATCTATCTGGCTCCGGGTGTGATGCCGCACTGGGTTGGTAATGGACAGTCGGTGGGAGTTTCGCATGCACCAACGGTTTTTGGGGGTACGTTTGGCTATCAACTCACTCACCACTCATCAACTAAAACGGTTGAAATCAACATTCTGCAACCTCCTCTGGGGAACGTGGCGTTTGTCTATCCTTGTCGATTTGGCAGCGTGCAATCGGCTACTGCCAATGGTCAATCCCTAGCGGTGAACGGCAATGAAGTCCGGCTTCCGGTTGGCACTCGGCAAGCACTGATTATGTATCAATAACCCGCTAATGATCGCCAATGCATCAGGACGTTGCCCGAATTGATTGGCGATCGCCCACATTCAAGCATCCATTTTCGAACCAAACAAGAGGTACATCATGGCAACCGATTTTCTTCCCATTCCCGGTTGGGTATCGTGGGAAAACCAGGGGGCAGGCATTGCAGTGGCAGACCTGGATGGCAATGGCAGACCGGATTTAGTGATGTTTCAAATCGACAATCCTCCGGGTGCCAATCAGGGATTTTACAAAGTCGGTAAAAATTTAGATGCAACTGGAACCGTGACGGGGGGTTGGGGCAATTGGATTGCCGTACCCGACTGGTTTTCCTGGGAGAATCAAGGCGCAGATATTGCGATCGCCGATCTCAACAATGATGGTAGACCGGAACTGATTGTATTTCAAATCGATAGTCCTCCCGGTGCCAATCAAGGCTATTACCGCATTGGCTGGAATCTGGATGGTGCTGGCAATGTTACCGGGGGATGGAGTGATTGGATCGCCGTGCCCGGTTGGTTTTCCTGGGAAAATCAAGGCGGTGGCATTGCCGTTGCTGATTTGAATAATGACGGACGACCGGAACTGGTGGTGTTTCAGGTGGATAGTCCCGATGGTGCCAACAAAGGCTATTACCGCATCGGTTGGAATTTAGGCACCAATGGCATTGTCACAGGTGGCTGGAGTGATTGGACGGATGTCGATTGGTTTTCCTGGGAAAATCAAGATGCCAGCATTGCGATCGCCGATCTGGATGGTAATGGACGCCCCGAACTGGTGGTCTTTCAGATCGACAATCCCCCCGGAGCCAATCAAGGCTTCTATCAAATCGGCTGGGATCTCGATGCCACAGGCAACGTCGCAGGTGGCTGGAGTAATTGGACGGCAATTCCAGACTGGGGCTACTGGGAAAATCAAGGCGCAGGACTGGCGATCGCCAATCTCGACAATAGCCAGCGTCCCGAACTGATTCTGGCGCACATCGACGCCCCACCCCAGGCAAACCAGGGCTACTACCGGACCCTCGATGTACAACTCGATTTAGACACCGCACCCAGTCAAGGCATCTGGCGATTATTGCCCGATACCTCGCAAATTTTAGCGATCCACGCCGCGTTGTTGCATACGAACAAAGTGCTATTCTTTTCCGGGTCTAGCAACAACCCCGACAACGCCAATGGTGAATTTGGTAGCGTTGTTTGGGACTACACCGATAACACCTTCCAGTTTCCCAATACGCCCGCCGACTTCTTTTGTGCCGGACATTCCTTTTTACCCGACGGTCGGCTGCTAGTGGCTGGAGGTACCGAAGAATATGACGTTGGGCATCCCTTCATCGGGCTGCGCGATGCCTACACCTTCAATCCCCTCACCGAGCAATGGGAAAAGCAACCATCCATGGCAGATGGCCGCTGGTATCCCACCCTGGTAACCCTGGCAGATGGACGAGTGTTCACAGTATCTGGCTTAGATAAAAACGGCAACCTCAACGAAACCGCTGAAATGTATCAGGATGGTGTGGGCTGGACAACCCTGCCCCCGGCTCTGAACCGTCGCTACCCCCTCTATGCCCACCTGTTCTTGCTGGAGGATGGGCGCATTTTCTATTCCGGTGCGCAATACGGCGTGAATGAAGGCACCCCACCCAGCCTGATAGATCTGCAAGCCAATACCGTTACACCCGTCACCGGACTGAGTGAACCCAACCACCGCAACCAGGCAGCCAGCGTGCTGTTGCCCCCAGTGCAAGACCAGAAAGTCATGATCATGGGCGGGGGTGTTTTGGGCGGTGGAGCAGCCCACCAGCACGCCCAGGGCGCAACCAATCATGTGGATATCGTTGATCTAAAAGCTGCCACTCCGGTCTACCAACCGGCTCCGGCACTTCACCATGCCCGGACTCACGCTATGGCAGTCGTCCTCCCCGATCGCACCGTCCTCGCCTGCGGTGGCAGTGGGGCAGATGAATCACGAGCTGAAGCCACCCTGGAAGCCGAACTCTACACCCCCAGCACCAACGCCTGGACAGAAGTTGCGGCGGCTAGAGTGCCGCGTCTGTATCACTCGGTTGCTATCCTGTTGCCCGATGGGCGGGTGATTACAGCAGGATCTAACCCCGCCCGCAAAGACGAAGAATTGCGGTTGGAAATGTACTATCCACCCTACTTGTTTAAGGGTGCCCGTCCTGTAATTGCATCGGCTCCCCAGACCCTTTCCTATGGGGGTGTCATGGAAATTCAAACGTCCCAGGCAGCCGATATTCAATGGGTTAGCCTGATCAAACCGGCTGCCCCTACCCATACCCACGACACCGAGCAACGTCTGGTCGATCTATCATTTATGCAAATCAGTGGCGATCGCCTCAAAGTTGACCTGATCAACGAACCCAATCTGGCTCCCCCAGGCTGGTACATGCTGTTTATCACCGACCAGCAAGGCGTTCCCTCGATCGCTAAATGGGTACGTCTGACTTAGGGACGTAGGTTTAATAGTGCTTTTCGCCGGGATAAATTACGGTTGTTATGAGAGAGCCGCGCTCTGCGCGGCTCTCTCAGCGATCGCCCCACCAGTAATTTTCAAGGTGCAGGGGGAATTTGCAACTTCAGTTCCTCAATCAACGGTGGTATCTCGAACTGGATTACATTCCAGACAATATCGAGGTTGACGTCGTCGTATTCATGCACTAGCCGATTGCGCATACCATTAATTTCTTGCCAAGAGACATTCGGCAACGTCTGCTTAGTTACGTCTGAAATGCGTCTTGCAGCTTCAGCGATGACCAACAGCCGCCGAATGACCGAATCTTGAAGTTGCACATTTGTGATGAAGTCGTCTTTTGAATGCTGAGTCGTGTAGGTCAGGATCAACTCCGCAGATTGAAGCATATCAAGCAGAAATTGAAGATCCCGTTGCATAAATCACCTGAGCAGAAGACAAGATTTCGTGACGGCGTAAGTAGTTACGACTGGTCTCAATACCCCGACGAGTGACCAGATCCACCTCTCGGTGGAATATAGCTTTGAGTTCTGCTTCCATTTGGTCTAGCGTGCCAAAGGTGGGGTAAGCATCTGGATGAAATCGCACCATTACATCAATATCACTATCTGTGCGAAAGTCATCCCGTAAGACAGAACCAAATAAAGCAAATTCGATCACTTGCCATTTGTGACAGAACTCTGCAATTTTTTCCATCGGTAATTCGATCGCTACCATAGTCATATCAACTCCACCTCACAGGCTTCTGACTGCTCGCTGAACAAAACGTATGGTTTTCTTAAAACTACTGTAACGTTTGTCCGCAGGAAGATCTGTACCATTCTTGGTTGAAGAAGCTGAAGCGTCTTGCTCCCTAATGATAACGTCAAGACAATTGGATGCCAAACACGGCAAAATAAGCTTCAGGAATTGCCCTACCGAGAATTTGCGGCATATTTTATATGAGGCTGCGCCTGATTTACCCCCGGCTGTCGCCGTTCCCCTTGCCAAGGAAACTACGGGGAGCATAGGTTTGGCGTGTCTCCATAAAAAATTGGCACAACATCATCCATCACTCACCAGCGATATTTTTTGCATCACAACAATCAACCTTTGGCAGTCGATGTACATGGGTGTTGTTAGACGGCTGATTGCTTTGATGGCATTTCCTGCTGAGCGAACCGAAAAGGTTTTGAAAATAAGGTTGCGCCAAAAATTATAAGACCAATCCCAAATAGGAATGCGCCAAGTTCTGTTATCAGATTACCCATAGAACCTTTACTCACAAAAAGGGCACCAACCCAAAACAAGGGCGCTCCTGTAGCAAGGCATACACCCACTACCATGGGCACAATATGTGCCCGAACAAGCGAAGTACCATAGAGAAAAAAGCCTAGCGAAAATATGAATACTGTTAAAAAAACAATTATTCTAAAAACTAAAACTGGAGTTTCAGAAGAAATCTCCTCAATCTGAGGGATAAAATCTGGTGCGTGCTTTGCCAAGTAGGGAATAACAAATGAGTCCCAGACAGCAATCGGTAAGGAAAGAACAGTCCCAACGAAAGACAGCCAATAGCTAATCGCTGTCAGAGAATTCTGTGTTGTGGCAAGGGGAACATACAGGGGTATGAAACTGCAAATGATTAGCAGATAGGAAAGAAACCAGGCAAAATGTGTCGGAACCCAGATTGCTTCCAATGCCCCCTGTGAATTGTTGGCAGGATGGAAAAACATAAAGCCCCCGAACAGAATTCCAGCGGCAATCAACAAAAGCCCACTGGAGCAAATATTAGAAGACGTCATAGTCCACCTCATCAGTATTCTTTAGCTATGAGTAAGCTACAGGGAATACGCCAACCTGCGACACCTGGATTTAAAGAGCACTATTAAAGCTGGCTAATGTTCCTGCTTACCGGACGCAGATAACGCTTGAATCCCAAAATGTATTGAATTTGTTCTAGTGCAGTAGAATTGTTATACTGCTAAATTCTATAGCCAAAGTGGTTTTTAAGATAAAGGCAACAAAAAAAGAAATCTAGTTAAGTTAAGGACCATCTGTCTTAAGAAAATAATCTTCCATATCTCCTAAAAAGTCCTTGCTTCGGTAGTATTGTTTATAATTAAAAACCTGGTTTTCTTCTTCTAGCACTTTATCAAAGATCGTTCTGACAAATCTCTTGTTTTTTTCTAATTCAACTATGTACTTCTCAAAATCTATCCATCCATCCAACATTTTTTCAATGAAGCTAACTATTTCATCTCGAGAAATTCTCTCTATGTCGGGAATTATTCGCGACAATATAAATATTATAAAATAAGAGCCAAACCTCAAAGCCCTTTCGCTACTACTGGATTTCATATGTTTATCCGTTATATATTTTTGCAATTCTCTTAAGCAAATCAATCCAAAGTAGTACTTAGGAACATCTTCTTCTTTGAAATAGCGCTTGTAATATTGCTCATCATTAAAGTATTTTTTACCTGATTGTTTTTTGTCAAGGTTCCCATCTATAGCCCTTGAAATACGCAAAATCTCAGTTCTAGAAGTGATGATACTTCTATCAATATAACCAAACTTGATAGCATCAGCAAATTCACCTCTTTTTCTCTCATATAGAATTCCAAATTTTTGATAGAAGACTTTTTGAATGTTTAACTGGACTCTGTCATTAGAATGTCTATCAGCATATGTAACCTCATTTTGCTTATTAGTTGCATTAGAAATAGATTCAATCAAAGATAAACTTTCCTCCTTACCAATATTGTCATTTCTAATAGTAATAATTTTAAGCAATACTTCTTTGCCTTGAAAGATTAATTGGTAATCATCTAAATGTTGATCGAGAACCCTTGAAAGAGAAAAAGCGGTTTGACCTCCATTGATAATTTGAGGATTTTTAATTAGAAGTTGTGCTCTGTCCTTTAACCCAATTCTTTCATTTATCGAAGTTTCTTCAGACAGCATTGTTATGCCATTATTAAATAGTGCAAACTCATTTGTCTGATTATTTACAATGCTTGCAATAATCTCTGAATTTATCTTGTTTTCTGAAAATTCTAAATAGCATCGTGGATTATATTTCAAGATAGAATTTTTATATTTTGATAGAGTTTTTGCAATTTCTAAAGCTGGCACAAAAACAACAGTTATATCAACAATGCCAGCGACTGTTTCGACAGAATAACTAATCTTTGTCCCAGACTGTTTATTTGATAAGTTCAAATTAATAAATAGATGCGATGAATTGAAATAAGTCCCAGTTAACACAGGAAATAATATTTCTTCGTAGCATCTAGCGTAGTTAATTACTTCAGTTGTAAATCCTCCAGAAAGTCTGAAAAGTTTTTCTTTTGACACATCTTTTATATTTGCAAGGACAATAATTTTATATTGATACCTGGCAATATCACTAATATCCCTAATTTTTTTAATTAAATTAATAACTTTTCCATTATATTTAGAACCATTTTCTCCAGTTTCCTCACCTTTTAATACTCGATCGACTTCCATTGCTAAAAGCTCTTCAAAACGTATTTCTTTCTCTTCAAAATTTTGAGAACTTATTCTAAATTTAGACTGAATAAAATAAATTGTTCTGTATTCACAATCGACAAAATAACCATCTATTCCTCCATCATTTGTACCATCTGTCATCAACTTTTCTCTCTCCTCAAAATCGGTAACACCGAATCGAGAAAGTAGAAGAAGATGGATATAAGCTCTTGCCCTTATTTCATTACGTCTGTTCTCATCGTTTTCAGGCAATCTATAGGATTTATAGCTCTCTGGAGCTTGTCCGGCTATTTTATCAAGAACATCAACCAGATGTTGATATTTTGAATTTTTCATATATTTCCCCAGTTTTTATTAACAAGCAATTTACTAATATCAGGATACAACACTACTTTCCAAGGAAGCTGAGAATTGGAAACATTAGCGGTAAAGGCTTTTCTTTAAAATTTTGCAAGTAAAAAATTACATGCACTATTTTCTTTAAGAGTCAAAAAGCATCATCAACATTTAGCTGTACGAGAGTGCATAGGTAGGTAGCATAACAATTTAAATTAGACAGACAAATTCTATCTAATTCCCCCATAGCGTATGTTAGATGAGATTTGGGAAAATAATATCCTCTGGGAAAGAAGTTAGATGGAATTTTTCCACATATCTATCAATTTGGGGTAGTTAAAGACAAGCTGACTAGTGGCTGGTGCGATCGCACTTTCTTAAGTGGCTTCTAATTAAATGGAAATAAAACCTATAGCAGGCTTTGAATCGCTGCAATCAGTTGATCAATTTCTGATTCCAGGGTGAAGTAGTGGACGCAAGCCCGCACACAATCTGGATCAAGGATGGTGCGAAGGAAAAAGCCTTGGTGTTCCAGGGATTGAACGAGGTGTTTATGGATCGCCTCGGTTTCGCTTTGCACCCGGAAAGAAACTAAACCCGCTTCGGGTGGTGCTGTCCGCAGACAGGTAATCTGGGGCAGTGCCGATAAGTGTTGCCAGAGATAAGCACTCACGGTTTTGATGCGTTGATAGCGATCGCCAGCTGTACCCCATTGATGATGAGAGGCGATCGCCTGTCTTAACGCGGGATAAAGGGTGAAATCTGAAGTGGCAATTTCAAACCGACGTCCATTGGCAACTGACCCGGTGGGAAACCCTTTGGCATCTTTGATGGTGCCTCGCCAGCCAATAAAGGTGGGATGGAGTGTAGCAAATGCGTCTGCACTGACATAAAGGGCACCGATTCCTGCCGGTCCACACAACCATTTATGTCCGGTAAACGCATAGAAATCAACCCCCAGTTCCAAGAGGTTTAACGGCAACACCCCCATAGACTGGGCAGCATCGACCAGAATTTTGATGGGGGTATAGTGGGTCGGATAGCTGCGGCAGGCAGTGACAATCTCTGCTAAAGGTAAGACCTGCCCCGTATTCCACAAAATATGGCTGATGGCTACCAGGCGAGTGGTCGGGCGCAGGTGTTGCAGGATGACGTTGACAGGATCACCCTGATTCAAGGTTGCCATCAACGGACAGTAGGACAGCTTCACACCAAAGCGTCTGCGGAGTTCTTCAGCAATGGCAATCACACCGGGATGTTCGCAGTCCGACAGCAGCAAATGGTCGCCCTCGCGCCAATCGATGCCCCACATAGCAATATTGCAACCGACGGTAACATCTTCGGTCAGAGTAATCGTGTCAGCCGGGACAGAGAGTTCTGCGGCGATCGCCGCACGCGTTTGCTCTGTTTCCCGATGCATCCATAGATTCACGTCATTGGAAAAGGGACCCATTTTTTGGCTATAGTCATGCGCCTGTAAAATCTGGGCGATCGTGTCCTGCGACATTGGTCCTTGACCGCCGTAATTAAAATACGCTTTATTCTGCAATGCCGGAAATGTTTGCCGGAACGCTGCTAATTCAGATGGATTGAGAACCGTTGCCATGCGTCTTGATACCAATGATGTGAAGTTTCAACTGCGGGTGTGTTTCTCTACGGTTATTTTTTTGGAAAGGCGCGCTCCGCGCGCCTTTCCAAAAAAATAACATCCGACCTAGAGCATCACCGCTGTTTTGTGGAGGCGCGGCGAAGCCGCGCCTCCACAAAACAGGGATTTTATTTCTATTAAAATGTAGGTCTTGAAGACAAAAGCATACCCAAAATCAGCAATACCCGCTAAAGTTTATACTCATAAGGGCATCTCAATTTGAATCGAGCGCGGCTGAGTCTGTAATAACTTCTGTAACACCAGCACCTATCGCAGAAGACCTCTCCCATGCCAAGTGCAACGCAAACAGCTATCCCTGTTTTCTGGAGTCTTTGCCATCCAGAAAATTTTGCTGTGGCGCTCGATCGGGTGAACGTTGCGATCGCCAAATGTTGCCCCGATGCAGTTGGGAGGCTTTGCTTCCCTCAACGGTTACCCATAAAGCCATCAATCATAAGGAGGCGAACCCATTTGCGGCTTGCATGTGCCTATGTCCGACTCAACGGGAACTTTGAACGTTAACGTCCACAGACCCAATCTTGAGGAGGCTGGCACACACTCTACAGCCTCTGAGTTTGTAGTGCCCGATCCGTCTAATCCTTCGACGAGCCCCAAAACTTTGTGGATCACAGACGACCTGTTGCTGAACTACCAGCGCTGTCATCGACGCGCCTTTTTAGATACCTATGCCGATGGTAGTTTACGTGATCCGCCCAGCGATTACTTAATGAAGCTACGCCAGGATAGTCTATCGCACCAACTCACAGTCCTGGCAGATCATCCTACCCACCAAGCCCATTATCCATCTCGCAACTGGCGGGCAGGGGCAAACGCCACCCTGGAGTTAATGCAACAAGGGGTGGAATACATTACCCGCGCCGTGTTGCTGTCTGAGCAAGAGAATGGCATCACGTTAGTTAGCTGCCCAGATTTGCTGATCCGGCAGCCGGGACAATCGATTTTTGGCGATTGGGTCTACGCTCCCACCGAAATTAAGCTGGGTAAACGCCCAAAGCTAGACTACCAGGTTGCCGCAACCTTTCATGCGTATGTGTTGGCAGCCGTTCAGGGCACCTGGAGCGAAAAAAGCTGGCTGGTACTCCGGCAGCGTGGGTTTTATGAAGTAGACCTGGCAGCAATTTTGCCCAAAATGCAAGATATTTTGGACGAATGCATTCAAACATTAGTCTCGCAGCAAGAACCCGATGTATTTATTGCCCACAGCCGCTGCGATCTCTGCCACTGGTTTAGCCATTGTTATCAGATTGCTCAAGAGTCTGAGCATCTTTCGTTGTTGCCGGGGGTAACACCCAGCCGCTACACCTACCTCAAAGATTTGCAGCTGACGACCGTAGAGTCATTGGCAGAGATGCCACCCCAACGGTTAGAAATCTTGCCAGGGTTTGGTAGTCAGGTGGCTCACAAGCTCGTTTTACAGGCTCAGTCTAAGCTACAAAACCGTGCCCTGGCTCGACCCGCTGACCCCAACCTCTCCTATTCGCCACCGCTGTTGTCTGTAGAAGAATTGCCAACGGCACCGATTGAGCTTTACTTTGACATTGAAGCCGCACCCGAACAAAATCTGGTCTATTTGCATGGCGTGTTAGTCGTCGATCGCCAGGATCAAACCGAAACGTTTCATGCATTGCTTGCCGATCGCCCGGAAGACGAAATTATTATTTGGCAACACTTTTTAGACCTGGTTTGGCGCTACCCTACGGCACCGATTTTTCATTTTTGTCCCTATGAAGTGCAGACGGTGAAACGGTTAGCGGAGTATTACCATACACCCTACAGTCAGATAGAACCGCTACTGGGTCGGTTTGTCGATTTGCATGAACGCGTGACGCGGGTGGTGACATTGCCCGTCGAAAGTTATGCCTTAAAACCGATCGCCCGTTGGATTGGGTTTAACTGGCGTGACCCGGAATCGAACGGGGCACAGTCGATCTATTGGTATGCACAGTGGCTAAAAACAGGCGATCGCTCTTTTTTGAATGCCATCCTGCGCTATAACGAAGACGATTGTCGAGCAACCTATCGGGTTAAAGATTGGTTAGCCGATTTTGTTCATCGCCATCATGCGGCAGAAAATGCGGCAACACGCCAGTAGTCTATCCATATAAAAATTGACGGTGAAAACGGGTGATGTGCCGCGCGAAGCGCGGTACATCACCCGTCAGAAAATACTTAACAAAGCACTAGTTAATCTCTTCATCCAGGTTAATTTCAATCGTCATACTCTGCAATTTCTCTACAAACCAGCGGTCAAATAGCTCATTTTGCAAAGTTTGCAGGACTTGTGGCTGATCCAATGAAGCCGACAACACCTTTTCCAGCCGAAACAGCATCCAAGCCTCTTCTAAATAAAAGGGACCCACAATATCGCCAGGAACCGCCCGGTCGAGTGCTGCCCTCAAGACATCGGGCAATTCCCCCCGGCTGACAAGCCCCATCATGCCGTTAAAAAATCGTTCTTCAGCCCGCGAATAGTCTCGTGCTAAATCTTCAAAACTGGCTCCTTCGTTCAGTTGTTCTCTTAACTCTTCTGCCACCTCCTGTTGAGAAACGGTGATGCGAGAGAGCACCACTTGATCGAGGAGCAGTTTCCGTTCAATGAAATATTCTTGGAGTTTTGTCTGGGCAACGGTTTCTTTGAGTTTACGGATTTGCAGTTCGCGTAAAATCTGAGCCCGAAACTGGGTTTCATCCAAGTCCTGTTCGCTTAACCAGTGCTGAAATTGCTGTGCGTCTAACAGTTGGTTTTGTAAGCGAAAGTCAGTGACAACTTGATGGATTTGCTCTGGGGCGATCGCCAATTCTGGCTGAGTTTGTAATGCTTTTTCTAAAACATGCTGCCGCAAAATGGCGCTAATGGTACTGTCCAGGCGTCCGGCTGTCTGTAAGTAACGAAAGGCTCGCCCCAGACTGATCGATTCATCATCAACGGTGATGAAAGGCTTGGCTTCCATAAAACTATCTATATCTACGTCATCTAGATGCGTCAGGGTTCACAGTCTTTTGTAAGAGCTTCGCTGAACGAAGCCCTTAAGATCGTGGATTTAATAAAACCCGATTCTTTTTGAGAGAGCGGCGGCGGAGCCGTCGCTCTCTCAAAAAGAATTACAGGTTAATTCATCTGTGATCCTTACAAATAACCGTAATCTATCCCAGTGTGAAGTGCTAGCGTTGAGGGCATTCAAATCAGCAATAGAGAGCCGCGCAGAGCGCGGCTCTCTCACAACAACCTTAATCCATCTAACAGACTCTAGCGTCCACCCCGTCCGGCACCCCGACCCGGTGTACGTCCGCCTTCATCGTTGCTGCCTCCATGAGGGCGAGAATTTCCAGGATCACAGCCTTCCGCACCGTTGCCTATGCCCTGGTTGCAGTTGCGGCGACCCGGACGATCGTCGTCATCATCATCGTAATCGTAATCATCATCGTCGTCATTGTCGTAGTCGTAATCATCGTCATCATCACCGTCGCAGCCATAGCTACAACCGTAGTCATAATCACCATTGTCTCGAATCACAACAATGGTTCCTTCCGAAACCCCGACTTCCTGGTTAATCAAAATCAAACGACTGACTTCATAGACAGACGATGAGCTGATAGTAGTGATTTGGGTGACTTCACCGGGCAATGACACCAGAGCAGGTGCTAAGGCGGATCGGAAAACTGAGATCGTACGACTCACCAGGGAGAAGTTACCCGTCAAGAAGGAATTGGTATACGTACACGTTGGCGACGGGTTGGGCAAACCGCGAATTGCAAACAAGTTAGTATCAATGCCTTGCGTGCTGGGTAAGAAGGTAACGCGAGATTCGCGGTAGCTCGATCCGGTCATGCGAGTAAAGTAATCGTAGACCGTGCTGCCGTTGTCAATTTCACCATTGCGGTTGGCGTCAATGCCGTAGACTGTGCGGACGAGACGACTCTCAGTTGTTTGGCTGGGCAGGACTAAATTCACCGCCGCGAAGTCAGACAGCAGATCAAATTCGCTGTAGCCAATGAGATTATTTTGCAGGTCAAACAAGCGCACAACAACGCGATCGCCTTCGTCTAGCCCCCGGATAAACTGTGCCCGCTGGTTCATGCGATAGCGAAAATCGCCAATAAAGCGCTCTTCTAAGAACCAACCGGGGCGCTTGGACATCACCGACACTCTGGCAATCACATCAGGATAGGTGATTCGAGATTGCAAGACCGCCAGACTAAAGTGCCCGCGATGCACATTCAGATCCTCATCCGAGCCACCGACACCGGGCCAGGAGTTGGTTGTGTTTGACGTCTGAGTGGTTGATGTTTGAGTAGTTGTCACCTGAGTGGTTGAGCTGGACGAAGACCCCGTATTGACAGTTTGAATCGCGACAATCTGACCATTTTCGACCGACGTGGTTGTGGTCTGAGCCAGTTGAGTGTAAGACTGAACCCGTTCCCACTGTACCTCTTGGTTGCGGCGTCCACCCCGAACGTCATAGCGCACCTGAACCACTGATTTCAGTTCCAGGTTGTTCCAGTCTACGTTGCGTCCGATCTCGTCTTCCAGGTCGCTTAACAGCACCACTTCGGGTGGCAATGTTAGCCGTCCGTCGGGGCTGGCAATCAGTCGTGCCCCCAGGTTGGAATAGATGACTTGCCACTGACCGTTTAGGCGCGCAAAGATTTGGTAGACGGCATTGGCATAGCTGGTTTCTGGCTTGTCCAATACATCTAATTGCATCACCAGAGCCGTAACGTCGCCCTCGTCGTTCAACACACGAGCCGTATTCAAAACGGCATCCCAGTCTCCTTGTCGCTGGCTGATCACAATGGGTTCTGGGGTTGCCCAAAGGCTGGGGCTATAGCCACCCACGAGTAAAGTAGCTGCCATCAGTGCGATCGCAACCTGGCGTTGAGTAGAAATGCGGGGTTTGCCCTTGCGCTTGTTGTTCATAGAGTTACCAACAGTTAGGTGAACGGACAGAAAAAAGGATTTAACCTCTGGCAGGATTTACCACCGACGGCAATTGCCAGAGTCGAGAGGACAGTGGTGCAGGCAGAACCCCACATCCACTCTCGTCCTGATCTTTACGGCAGTTATCATACGGAGGCGGATTTAGAAGTTGAGACTGTGTCAATTTGTCTCATGTTTCCGAGCGACCATTGGTCGCATTCAACGCCTTTAATGTGCTTAAGACAATATATTCCAGGCATTTGCAGTGGCATCGATGTCTGACTCTCTACGGAGGTCGGTACGTTTAACTCGTCACAACCTTCTTGCCATGACCCACTGAGGCAGAGGGATGTTCCTTAAGTTTTGATGAAGAGCAAGACTCATACCAATTTCATTAGCGATCGCACCAGATACCGCAGGGGCGCATGGCGATGCGCCCTTACAGAAGATTGATGTGCCGTGCAGTCTGTTTAAATCGGTATAAGAACCGCAGATTGGATCAAACCCAGTTCTTTTGAGGGAAAGCGACGGCAAAGCCGTCGCTTTCCCTCAAAAGAATGCCCAGTTAATTCAATGGTGATCCCTAGCGCTGGAAGCCCGTTGCAGCTTTACGTTGTACCTTGGCTTTCGCTTTATTCTTGTTGACGTCCTGGAGAGCGTCTTGAAATAAATTGTGCAGGTGTAAAGGCACGCTGGCGATCGCCGGTAAATCGGGTTCAATCGGTTTACCAAATTCTTGCAACAGGCTATCTAGATCCGTTGCAAGGGTAAAGTTAGGATGGTTTAACGTCTGTCGCAACGCCTGCTCTAATTGGGTGGGATAGTGCTCTGCCAAGCGATACCAGAAATAAGCACTGATGGCTGGATCTTTGAGCAGCGTCTGGAGCAACTGTGATGTCGTTTGTGATGTCGGTTCAGCCGTATTCCACGACTCTGTTTCTAATAGATGTTTGAGTTGGGCATATTGGGTGAAAAACAGTTGTCCCCAGCGAGGATGGGCTAGAACAGTTACCTGTTCGGCTTTTTTTAGAGCATCGGGCAAGTCCACCGCAGGTGCAACCATCTGGGTTTTTGGCTGATCCAGCAACTGCTTCATCGACTTAGCATCTACCCCAAAGTCTGCGGCAGTTTCTACTAACTCTTCTTTAGAAACACCGGACTCTGCGGCTAAGGTTTCTAACGACTTCGATGGATCGATCCCGGTTGCCTCCAGGCGTTTTTTTGTAGTGATTTCTTGAAATTCTGCAAATTTTTTGTTGAGCTGATATCCCGGCAACGTCACTTCATCGCTGCCAAAAAAGTCAACAAATTCTTGATAATAGTGCTCAATAGATTGCCATGCTTCTTCCAATAATTCTGGTGCATCCCCGTAGCGATGGGTTTTGTATTGATCTTTGAAATTACCGATGGCAACAGCCAGTTTGGGTTTCCCCAATTTGCCCAACAGTTTCAATGATCCGGTCAACATCCACTGATCGGCGTCTATCGGCGTGATCTGAGCCAGCAAAATTTCGCCGGGTTTGAGCCGATCTAACTGCTCTTGCGATTGCAAGCCATTGGGTTTGACCGCATACGGTTTGCCTGTCATCCAATTCATCAAATCCAGCGTCACGTCCGACTCATCTGTGGCAATCTGCTGCACCACAAACAAGCCGACAAAGCTACGGTGCCAGTTGTGAATCAGTTGGCGATCGCTTTCTGATAAGTCTGGTTGGCTATCCACGAACAATTCTAAAGGCGTTTTCTGACCGACCCGACCTTCAATCAAAAACAGATCGACAATCCAATCATCTTGATGACGACCTGGTGTTTGAGGTAATTGCGCCAGGCGTTCTGCGCTATAGGTTTCCAGAGCAGTTGCCAACTCTCCTTCGGCATCAAAAACAAAATCGAGCAAGGCAAGCTTCAGATCCTTAGCACGAGTCAAAATAGCGTCCACTGGTTAACCTCTAAAACGTCTGGGGCGATCGCAAATAAGCAATGACGTCCGTTAAAAGTCAGCATAAGGGGCTGAGGCAAATCTGAAAAACTATCATCCGATAGATCTTTTAAACGACTCATGGTTTGACCATGAAGTACAAGTTGGTGAGAGAGCCGCGCTCCGCGCGGCTCTCTCACAACAACCGTAATCCATCCAGGCGCGAAGTACTGGATTCATTTACTTATCGATTGGCGATCGTTTGGTTTGGTCTAGCCGTGGGCATTCTAGCTGCATGGGATTCAGGAATTCGCCTTTGCCTATTTCACTCGATCGCAACGCTATGTCTACCAACCATTCCACCAAAAGATTGCCGATCCCATCTTTATTTGAGGCTGGGCGACAAGTTTTGTCTTTAGAGTCAACCTTAGAAGAACTCTCTCTACATCAGTTTCAGGTTGAGTCTAGCCATATAGCGCTAGATGTGGCGCGAGTTTTCGAGCAGCATCCATTGCTTCCAGGCGTAATTTTGACCCAAAAAGGTCAGTTTCTGGGAATGATTTCACGTCAGCGACTCTTGGAATATTTGATTCGACCCCATGGGTTAGAGCTATTTTTATCGAACCCGCTGGATGTGCTTTATAGCTATGCGCAGGTCAGAAATTTGGTTTTGCCGTCCCATATCTCGATTTTGACAGCTGCCCAACAAGCCTTCAGGCGATCGCCCGAACAGCAAGGCGAACCGATTGTCGTTCAGATCGATGCCCAAACTTATTGTTTGCTGAGTGTTCATGAACTCAATATTGCCTATTGGCAGATTCGGGGCATTGAGACGCAGGTGCGTTACGAGCGATCGCAGGTGCAAATGATTCAAACCGAAAAGATGGCAGGGTTGGGGCGTTTGGTCGATGGCATTGCCCACGAAATCTTAGATCCGGTTGGCTTCATTTGGGGCAACCTGACCCATGTCTCCAATTACACCGGGCAATTAATGGAACTGCTCACGGCGTATGAAACCCAATTTCCTCAAGTGCCCCCTGCGATCGCTCAGTTAAAAGACGAGATTGAGCTGGACTATTTGCAAGCCGATTTACCCCGCACAATCGACAGCATCCGTTCCGGTGCAGAACGTCTGAAAAAATTGGTTAGTAGCCTGCAAAACTTTTGCCATATCGATGAAGTCTATCCCAAACCGGCAGATCTGCATGGTTGTTTAGATAGCATTTTACTGTTGCTCAAAAGCCGTCTAAGTGGCGACATTCAAATTATTAAAAACTATGGGCATCTCCCGCCCGTCACTTGTTATGGCGGTCAGTTGAGCCAGGTCTTTATGAATATTCTGACCAATGCGATTGATGCGTTGATTAATCAGGCAACCTACCGCGAACGGTCAGAAGAATTTGCCAATCGGCAACTGATGGGCGCACAATCGCTGGCGATCGCCAAACCTCAAATTACTATCACAACTGAAATTCGTTCGAGCAATCGCTCAACAGCTAATCTAACGATGCTGCCCTCTGATCAGCAAACAGGTGCAGAGCAATCAGCATCATTGACGGCTCCCCGTTGGGTGTCAATCCGAATTACAGACAATAGTCTAGGGTTATCCGCAGACCAACGCCAAAAAATTGTCGAGTCGTTCTCTATCGAAAACCGAGCGGCAAAAGAAACGAGTTTGTCAGTGAGTTATCAAATTGTGACGGCTAAACACGGTGGCAAATTCTATATGCGATCGCCCTGTTTTCCCTTAGAAAATCTAACAGGTCTGACGGACGCCCAACGCCTACAACACCCAGACGGAACAGGAACGGAATTTGAAATTGTTTTGCCCCTGGTCTAATCTCCGGGTCTTAAACGGCATTGCTTAATCCAGCGCTGACATGTGTTGTGGGTGCCGCACTTCGTGCGGCACCCACAACCCATGTCATCACTAAACCCGTCACTACTTTTCAATCGGTAGGGTAATCATGAGGTAGCTCATAGAAGTCTCCAGCCAATCCTGTCAGGCTAAGAGTCATAGCTGTAATTCTGATTGAGAGAACGGCGGCGGAGCCGCCGTTCTCTCAAAAGGCTACATCAACCCCTAGACAGGAGAATTTCATGAGTTTACAAGCTGAATTGTTAGAGACAAGCTTTGCTCAAGTTCGCGATCGCCAGGCTGACTTTACGACGTATTTTTACGCGACCTTGTTTGCCGACTACCCCCAAATCAAACCGTTGTTTGCCCATATTCAGATGGAGCAGCAAGCCCAAAAACTATTTGCCTCTCTGGTGTTGGTCGTAGACAATTTGAAACAGGCAGACGTGCTAACCCAGGCACTCAAAGGGCTGGGAACCCGCCATGTCAAATACGGCGTTTTACCCGAACACTACCCATTGATTGGCAGTAGCTTGCTCAAAGCCCTGAAATTTTGCTTAGCCGCAGACTGGACGCCTGAATTAGAAACGGCATGGACAGAGGCATATACAGCCGTGGCGCAACTGATGCTAGATGGCGCAAATTATCCCCCTGCGATCTTGTACCCCGCCATTGCCTCGCGAAGCGCTGTATAGCAATCCTATTTGGTTCGTGAAACTGATGGGTGATGAAAGCGATCGCCCTTCGGGCAGACATTCTGCCTTCATCACCAGTCAACGCGGCTCATCCCAACTGACTGCGGCGTAGTACACATCCTCGAACAACCGTGCCTTCTCTCCAGTTTGCATAAATTGCAATCAGCACTGGAACGTCCATGTGCTGCCCATAGTAGCCGTGAAAACAACTCCACTGCTGCTCTCCGTGTGTTGAGTCGTCCCACCCATCGTTATCCAGCACGATTTCTTTGGAAGCCTCCGAGGAGGATACACTTGTTGGTTCACCAGTTGCTTGAGGCTGTGCGTGATTTTGTTGGGGTCTCGCCCCTCTTCAATACACTTCTATCTTCTTTTGATACCTCATGAATAATCCAGGCTAAGCATCACAAATTAATTAAAACCCGGAAGTTTATTTTTGGAAGCGCGGCTCCGCCGCGCTTCCAAAAATAAATCTTCGGTTTTATCAAATCCACGATCCTAAGCGAAGTTGAAGCCCAGATCAAAAGGGCTGGCTACACTACAAAAAATTGGGCTTTAATCTTACTTATTGCAAGTTCCTAAAGCCCCAATAGCGAGAGCAGAACGGGTAAAGAAGTTTGCAGAACAGTTGCCAGCTTACTCACATCCGAAACAGTTGCAGCTACACCTTTCAATGCATTCATTGCCATTGAGCAGAGTTTTGTAACCCGCTGTTCTGGCGGTTTTTTCCCTTCCTCCGCAATCGTTTCCACTGCTTCCAGCGCTTCTTTTTTCTGGCTCTCAGACAGCGCCGTATCCTGGGTAATGGCGGACTGAAGGGTGGTGAGAATGTCTGCCAATTCCCCAGCCCCACTGACGCTGACATCTCGCAACTGTTGAATGGTAGTGGTGACTTGACCGCTCAAGGTTCCAAGATTAATGCTGGAACCGACGACATCTCCCCCTATACTGACTTTCGCTCCGCTGGATAGATCCACACTGCCGCTGATATCGCCGCCAACGTTGATGCGCGTTCCACTGGACAGATCAACGTTGCCACCTGCGTTAATGTTTTGGTTATGGGTCACGGTCATGCCTCCTGCGTTTTCGATCATGTAAATTTGATTGCCTTCGCCCTGTACAACCACTTGTGCTTTGCGGTCTGCCAGTTGACCTGTTAACCGTTCGATCAATTGTTGTTGAGACGCAAACATGTGCTGTACTCGTTGAATTTCAGCTTCCTTGGCTTGCAGCGTCAGTTGATATCCCGCTTCCAGTTGTCGCACTGCTCCCTGGTATTGGGTCGTGAGTTCCTGCTGAACTTCTGTTTTATCAATATTAGGTACAGCCTCTGAAGCGATATCAATTTGGGCGATCGCCCCTCCGTCTTGCTGCTGATCAATCTTCTGTACTGATAGCAGATCTGGAGCTTGATAGTTAATTGCAGTTTGGGTTAGAGCAAAAGCCAGCGCTTCTGGATGCAAGCGAGTTTGAAATTTGAGATTAATAGTTCTTTGAATTTCGGCAATCCAGGCTTCAAATTCACCGGGTTGAAATTCACCCCGTTCGGGTTGAGGGTCAATGAAGTGACCTTTGGTGCTGCGTTTCAAGAAAACCCGCTGGCAGTTGACGCCCTTAAAACGGGTGCTGGGATTGATGTTCCAATCCTGAATGCACGCATCGGTGAGGATTGCTCCCGTTAAGTCGGCATTGACCAGTTGAGTTTGAATGAGGATGGCACCGCTGAGGTTTGCCCCTCGAAGGTCTGCGCCGCTGAGGTTGGTTCCAGTGAAATCCATTTCTTGCAGATCGGCAGCCGGACAATCAGCCGTTGCATGCAGGTCTATCCCCTGTAAGTTCATGCCGCTAAAGTCTTGATCGTCGCTGGCACCGTGGGTGAGTAGTGCTTGAACCTTGGGGTTATCTAAATCTAGATAGCGGTTGTCGGTACGGGCGCGATCGAGGCGTTGCGCGTTGCGGAAACAAGTGCGATAGAGCGATCGCCCTCTTAAGTCCGTATTCGCCAACATTGCCCCGGCAAAATTAACTTTGCTCAAATCTAGATTTTGAAAAGAAGTGCCACCCCACGACCCCAAAGCTAATGCCCATTCTCGAAACCCATCAGGGTAGCACCAGGGTGTGTTGCGACGTTGGTTCGCTAACCACCCCCCTATCACCAGCGCCAGAGTCAGCGTGATACCTACAATTCGGGCAATTAAAGCTTGTGCGGCTGTGGCTGGGGGAATATTGCCTTCCTGGTAAAGATCGGGACTACTGCTGATAGCAGAACCCACAATGGCTCCCAACACTGTAACGAGAGGAATCAAGAGTTTGACGAATCGGGGCTGGAGGAACAGGATATCGAGGGAAGCGATCGCCCAACGCACCAGACAAAACGTCATGGCATAGATAGACCAACAGGCAAGAACCAAGAAGGCAGTTGAGATGAAAAAGTAGCTGACTAGGTCGATCAACCCTAAGCTGCCTAAAATTCCCTGGAGAGCGATCGCTACGCCTAACCCAACAAACATCACTACTAAGCTGCTGTACCAACGTTGGAAAATGGCAGTTACCAGCCAGAGGATGAGGATGACGCTCAGTATCAACGACTCTTGAAACGTTTTACCCAGACTAAACACTTCTAATCCCAGGGTTGTGCATAGAACACTAACAGCAACGCTTGCCAGACCACAACAGCAAAGCAGTAGCAGAGTGAGGAGTGCTTTTCTTATGGGAGGTTGTCCGGCGATCGCCCCTTGCAGATCAGCTTGCAGCGATTTCTGGTCAAATCGCTGACCCCGGATATCTTTGACCTGGTCTTGTTTTGCAGTGCTAGTCACCCTGTAACGTCCTGCTTCGAGAATATTTCCTGGTTGAACGAGTTAGACAACGAACGAACTTAGTAACGAGTTCAACAAATTAGTTATGTTTCAAACCCGCTGTTGGTTGTTGTGAAAGCGCGGCACAGTCGCACTTCCACAACAACCAACAACAGATCTAGAACACTATCAATAAATTAAGCAGGTGAAAAATAAATTTTATATGTTAGACCTCCAAGATTTTCTATTTTCATAGATAAACTTTAGAAACTCTCTAGATCCGCGACTTCTCAAACAATTCGCAGATCTAAATCTCTCCTGAGTAGTCAAGTTTTGTATCTTCAGAGGGTGACTGCATGACTTCGTTTTCCCAACGTCCCAATTCCGGTATGACAGAGCAATGGTTGCTGCAAGGCAATTTGGGGCGAGGGCGCTGGCGTAAATGGTTTCCGGTGGCAACCACAGGGGATATCGGTGAGGTCAGCGAGGATGAAGGGTTAGAAGCAGAGCCAGAACTAGAAGAGTTGGCGAGAGTGTGGGAGATTGTCCGAGAACGGCAGTATGGCAGGCAAGTTCGCCAATTCAGCGTGGCGCAGGATAAGGATCAATCGGATTTTGTGCCGCTCTCGTTTCTGGAAGTGGGAGTCGCCCGGAGTCAGGCAATTTGTCGCATTGCCCGTTACTTTTCTCTGGATACCTTTGACCAATTAATCGACAGCATCAAAGCCTCGCATAACGCAGACAAATATGACAAAGAGGATGTACTCAGAGAAATTTTTACCATTCCAGAGCAGGTCGCTGCCGAGATTTTTAAGCCAGGAGTTGCGCCGCTAGATGCACTGAAAGACCTGAACGAATCGCAGCTTGCCAAACTCAACCCCATCCCCATTGGCACAGGGTTTTTGGTGGGAGGGACGCACTTAATGACAAATCATCACGTCATTTCGGACGAGATTGAAGCTGCAGAATGTGTCGCCCAGTTTAACTACGTTAAAGATGCCGTGGGGAGTACGCAGCAAACCGTTGATTATGAATTTGATCCGACAGTTTTATTTGTCACGAACCCCGATCTGGATTACACGCTGGTGCAACTGAAGGCGGGAATGTTTACTCGCCAAGCAGGATATCTGTTTGGTTGGCTTCAACTTTCGGGCGACGATACGCGAATTGCCCCTGGTTTAACCGTTGAGCAAGTTGAGCAGTTGAACGGTCAATCCAACAGCGGGAATAGTTCTGCCGTAAGTCAATCTGTAAAAACTAAACCCATTCTGGGCGATCGCGTCTTCCTGGTGCAGCACCCCAAAGGTCAGCAAAAGCAGATTGTGCAGAACGACAACCGCGTGTTGGATTACAGCAACAATGGCTTGCTGAAATATTACCTGCGCTATTCTGCCGTGTCGGACTATGGTTCCTCTGGCAGTCCCGTATTCAACACCAACTGGGATCTGGTGGCATTGCACCATGCGGCGATCGCCAAACCAGACCCCGAACCTAGCCCAACCCCAACCCCTACAGCAACCCCAAACAGCAACCCAACCAATCCACCGTCTCCTTCGGTCTCAGGCAAGGCAAAATCCATAGACATTGAGGCATATCAGGGGGTACGAATTTGCCGGATTGTGGAAGATTTGCAGTGGCAAAGCCGTGACCTCCCCAAACTCCGCAGCTTCATCGAAGACTTCGTCGTCACGTCAGAACAACTGCGCTATCCTCCCCTATCCTCCGCCCTTTACTTAAATGGCGTAGACCAGTACGTCAGCCTAGATACTACCGTTGCCCTGGCAACCGCCAGTTCAAACGGCATCATCAAACTCTGGAGCAGGGGCGGACAGGAATTGAGAACCATCCAGATTGATGCAAAAGATGAAGAATTAATCTATGGACTCTCCATCAACAGCCTTTGCTATAGTCCCGATGGGCAAATCCTGGCGGTTGTGATCGACCACGGAACCGAAGGCTTCCAGAGCCGCATTCAACTTTTGAGAATAGACGGTAGCCTCCACCAGGAGTTAAGCGAACATCATGATGCTGCCATCTGCCTCAGCTTTAGCCCTACAGATCCCATCCTGGCATATGCCAGCGCAAATGGGATTGTGAAGCTCTGGAACTACCAGGAAGGAACTGTCAGCACCATCAAATCCTCAAGCATAAATTGGTTTACTCCCCACTATCTTCGTTTCAGCCCTGACGGTCAATTTCTGGCAGTTGCCCCTGTTTACATTAATCGTAATGACATTGATAATTCTTCTGTTAAATTCTGGAACCTGGATGGTACCGTCCGCGAAACTCCCTTATATGGTCAGTGGGCAGATAATCCTCCAGCTGGGGGCTTTAGCATTAGCCCCGACGGTAAAACCCTGGTGACAATAGATAGGTGGGGACATATCACATTCTGGAATGTGGAGGATGGAACCCGGATAAAAGAGATTGAACAGGCTCACAGCTCGGATTATTTTACAACCATCAAATTCAGCCCCGACGGTCAACGGGTGGCATCTATTTCAATCGACATTATCAAACTGTGGACAGCCGACGGAACTCTGGTTAAAAGCATAGAAGTACAAGCAGCACATGGTCACAGTGGCAGCCTTTCCAATGTCAGCTTCAGTTCCGACAGTCAAACCCTGGCGACGACTGATTACGAAGGTACTATCAACCTCTGGAGTATAGACGGGCAATGGCTCAAAACTCTGAGTCAGGGAAGCCGCATGGCTAGTCCCGAGTTGATCAGCTTTAATCCCGCTGCGACCTACAGCAACCGATTTTCGCTGGCAGATCAGCCCCAGTTCAGCCTTGAAGCCTGGTTCAGGCACGATTCAGGGAGGGAGGAGACGGGCACCCTGATTTTCAAAGGACAAAGTGTTAGTAATCCTGAATACGAGCTAGTTGCTTCTGGTTTGGTTTTTTTTAGCGGTTTAGCAGGAGAGATTGACACATTTGGACGCGGAGTCAACGCTAGTGATGGGAGGTTTCACCACATTGCTGTCACCTGCGATGGCACTAATCTGAAGTCTTACCTCGACGGTGAGTTGTTTCAGACTGGTCCAGCGAGGTATTTCTCCCCAAATGCAGTTCTTTCCGAGACTCCCGTCTTGATTGGAGCCACTTTGGTCGGGAGAGCAGATCAGCCGCCCACAGCGACCAGCGACCAATTTGTAGAAGGTCAATTAACCAAATATTTCAAGGGGGCGATCGCCGAAGTGCGGTTCTGGAATACGGCACGGACTGAGGCAGAAATTCAAGCCAATTGGTGTCGCCGCCTCAGGGCAAGGGATCACAAAAACCTGGTGGGATACTGGCGATTCGACGAAAACGACGGCACCAGAGTCTATAACCTGGCGCTGGAGGGAGATTACGGGATGATTGTGGGAGGCGGTCAGCGCGTCACCAAACTCGATTCCCCTTCTCTACCCCTGCCGTATGGGCTGCAATTCAATCAGCCAGATAGTTATGTCGATTTTGGGCAGGATGCCAGCCTAAACACCCCGCAGGCAATGACGGTAGAAGCCTGGGTAAAACACCTGGCTGGAGAGGGGGTGATCGTAAACCGAGGGGGCGAGGGCAAACCGGGTTACTCTCTCGCCTGGTGGAATGACAAGCTGCGGGTGACGCTTCAGGGGAAGAATGCGGCTGAAAAAACAGTGATTGAAACGAAAGGCTTTGCTCCCGTCGATCGCACCTGTCATCATGTGGCGTTTACCTGGGAGCAAAACTCTCAAGAGATTCAGATCTATATCGATGGCAGACGACAGGATACGGTCGTGGTGGAAGGCGAATTCAGGAGCATCCTGATCGACGGGCAATACAAAAGCATTGGGCTGTTTGCCGGAACGCTCGATCGCCTGCCATCCCCTTTACAAATCGGACGCAGACTGGATGCAGCCCAGTATTTCCATATCGTCATTGCCGAAGTCCGCCTCTGGAAAGTTGTCCGTACTCAGAATGAGATCAAAGCCAACATGGCACGGCGGTTGCAGGGAACTGAGAACGGACTGGTCGGCTACTGGCATTTGGATGATGGGGGCGAGATGAATCGCATTGCTCGTAATGCGATCGCAGATTGGCAAGGAAGAACCGATGATGTTTACCACGGTGTTATTCACGGGGCAAACTGGTTTCCTGTTTTAAACTCTCGTGATTCTGACACATCGAACCCTGGTTCTGGCAAATCGGATTCCAGTTCTGGCAAATCGGATTCCAGTTCTGGCAGATCGGATTCCGGTTCTAGTAAATCGGATTCTGGTTCTGGTACGTCGAATCCTGGTTCTGGTACAGGTACAACTCCGTCGAGTCCCAGTGATATTGCGAACCATTGGGCTAAACCGTTTATCGAGGTTTTGCTGACTCAAAAAATCCTGTCACCTCAAGCCAATGGTCTGTTCAAACCAGACGATCGCGTTCCTTTGGATGCTTTTGTTACCGCTGTGGTCAAAGCGTTTGATGTGCCGTTGAAATTAGAGGCGATCGCCTTTAGCAATCTACCCACTAACCACCCGTCCTATACCAACGTGCAAAAAGCATACCGGATGGGTTTTGTGCTGCGATCGGCAGACAACTCGATTGATCTCAATCGCATTCTCAATCGCATGGAAGTGATGACGGCTCTGGTCAGGGGGCTGGATCTCAAGGGTGGTACGGTTAATCTGCTGAGTTCGTTTAGCGATCGCAACGACATTCCAGTCAATGTCCGCCGGGTCATCGCCACGGCACGGCGTCGAGGGTTAGCCATCATTAACCCATCACAGCCCAACCGTCTGGAGCCAACCCGCAATATTAATAGAGCTGAGCTTGCTGCTTTGATTTATCAAGCTTGGGTGATTCAAGGGAAAGCTAAAGCGATCGCCTCTCCTCATCTCGTCACCCTACCTCCATCACTGCCTCTTTTCACAGATATTCCTGAAACCCCTGCACCCCGAAAGCATTGGGCTGCTGACTTTATCCGAGGGCTGGTGGATCTGGGTGTGGTGAATGGCTTTCCAGATGGTTCTTTCAAACCCGACGTGGGTATAACTCGTGGAGATTATGCAGCTCTATTGGTAAGTGCATTTAACCCACCCCCCCGCCGCGATCGCCGCAATGTCAATATTGCTCGACAGTTTACAGATGTGCCTGCTGACCACGCTTACTTTTCATCCATTCAGCAGATCTATCGCAGTGGAGTCATGTCTGGGATTAAGAGCAATGAGTTTGGGGTGGGGCTGGCAATTCAACGTGCTCATGCGATCGCAGCCCTGGTCGCACTTTTAGGTTTACCGGATGGGAATCTTAAAACCTTGAAGGTCTATAGTGATCAAACCGACATTCCTACCTGGGCACAAAAACACATCGCAGCGGCTACCGAAGCAGGACTGGTCGTGAGCTACAACTATCCCACTGCTCGCCAGATGCGGGCTACTCAAGCTGTAACTCGTGCAGAAGTCGTAGCCATGATCTATCAGGGATTGGTGATACAGAAAAAGGTGAAGGCGATCGCTTCCCCCAATATTGTCAGGGTTTCGGCTCAATAAACCTCTTTGAAATTCGTTTTGGCGGGGGCATTGCCCCCGCCAAAAAAATCCTAAAAGTCTTAATTTGTAAGAGGTCTAGTGTCTTCGAGTGTTTCCTATCATTACCGGAAATGAAGCTCTGCATCTCAAGATTACACGCCAGGTTAAACCCGCCGAAGACGACGTGCGGTTCTACTGGATTCCTGTAGATGCAGTCCCCCGGACGCTGACAGTGGACAGTGACCCACCCCATCTGCCGCCCAGTGTCTACATTATTTAACAGAAACCCAGCTTCGCCAGTGCCAACCTTGCAAGAAATTTTTGTAACGTTGTGATTCCCTGTTTCTGCTCTTGCTAGTACACCAACTTAAAAGTTTTAGAGGGGGTGGAGGGGGTGAAACCCCCTCTTGGGGGCGCAGCCCTCAAACCCCCATGTTGCAAAATTTAGTGTTTGTAATACTAGTTCCCCTGACTTAAACGGTAAGGCTGAATTCAGCAATGAGCCAGCCACAAAATTTGGGATTGTGGATTAAATAAAACCACGCCCCCTTCACCCCCTTTTTCACTCCAGCGTGTCTTTGTATAGAAACGGTATAACGTGTTGAAAAGCGGCACGAAGCGCTAGAGTTATGATTCTGAATATAGTCCTGAACAAAATCAGAGGGCTGAGTGTCGTTATTGAGATAGGATAGACGCAATTTGAACAGGTCGCGCTTATGGATGTGCTAGTAGGTAAAACATTGCAGGGAGGCAAATATACCCTAGATCAGCCGTTGGGACAGGGTGGGTTTGGCATTACCTTCAAAGCAACCCATCACTATCTTGATCAAATTGTCGTGATCAAAACCCTTAATCCAGAGCTGCGGCGTGATCCGCAATATGCCCAGACAGAGCAACGGTTTCGTGATGAGGCACGGCGGTTAGCCCTGTGCGTCCATCCCAATATCGTGCGGGTGAGTGATTTCTTTATCGAAGACACCGTGCCCTATCTGGTGATGGATTACATTCCGGGTCAGACGTTACAAGAGTTGGTGTTTCCCGACAATCCCCTGCCCGAGCCATTGGCGATTCACTACATTCGTCAGGTTGCCGCCGCCCTGCAAGTCGTGCACCAAAAAGGTATGTTGCATCGCGATGTCAAACCGCAAAACATTATCTTGCGGGAAGGTACTCAGGAAGTGGTGCTGATTGACTTTGGCATTGCTCGCGAATTTACCCCCGGTGTGACTCAAGCGCATACCAGCATTCTCTCAGCGGGCTACGCACCGATTGAGCAATATGAAACGGAGGCACAGCGAACCCCTGCCACGGATGTCTATGGCTTAGCCGCAACGCTCTATGCCATGCTGACGGCTCATGTGCCGATCGCCTCGATTTTACGCAACCGTCAATCCATGCCTGCACCCCGAGATCTTTATCCAGAGCTAAGTGCGGCAATTAATCAGGCGGTCATGCGAGGCATGGCTGTCGAACCGCAACATCGTCCTCATACCATCGCCGATTGGTTAGATGTACTCCCCAATCAAGCTCCAGCCCCGTTTGCGGCATCGGCTCCGTTACCCAGCTCCACATCGGCAGTGCCAACCCTGGCAGTGGGCAGGCGGGCTGCGGCAGCCGCACCCCAACCACCCGCGCGATCGCCCGTTTCTCCGCGACCTGCCCCACCTCCTGCCATTACCCGCTCTTCCCAATCCGATTGGCAAGTGTTTGCTATTTTGGGTGTTGTAGCGATCGCCATCATTAGCGGCTCCGCCGTGGTTGCCGTCTGGCTGCGATCGCAACAGGTCGCCACAACACCTACCAACGCTGAAACGCCTTCAGCCCGACCCTCTCCATCAGTCCGTTCCAGCCCCACGGCAGAACCATCGCCGGTTGAAGAGTCACCCGACCCCGAACCCTCTGCCACGGTCACTCCAACCCCCGAACCTTCTCGCAGTGTAGACAGGGGCGATCGCTCTCCATCTCCCGAGCCGTCACCTCCGTCACCCCCTCCCGGCAATGCCAACCTCAATCGCAGTATTCCAGGTCTGCCCTTGGGCATATCCGAGGACAGTCTTCGATCGAGATTAGGAGAACCGACCCGTTCTAGCGATGGCTATTGGGCAAACACTCGCGCTGATTTATATGAGGTCATCCCCAACACCGTCACATTGGGCTACATTATCGATCGCACCAGCGGAGAAATCCGGCAAAGTGAAGCCTCATTTGTGCAAGCGGTTGATCCCCTCGTCATTCGAGTCACCTTAAATGGAATGCTCAGCGGCAGATTGACAACAGATATTGAACAAGGGTTAGCCCAGGTACGCAGTCGGCAAAGCGATCGCTATACGTTTGAGCTAGGGCAAGTCGAAGGGGTCATCGAGCGCAACGATCAAGATCGAATTTACGTCGGCGTTTGGGATGCAGATTTGCATTAAGTATCCTAAATCAATTAACCTGTCATTTGTTTTAAGAGAGCGACGGCAGAGCCGTCGCTCTCTTACAGCGCTTCGCGCTGGGATATGTTTAGATTTTTTGTTGTGTGCCGCGCGGAGCGCGGCACACAACAAAAAATCTGTCGCTTAAGCTATTGAAAATGGCTGTAAAACAAATGAGGTTTTATAAACTTCTTGATCCGAACGGATTCTGATAACAATAGTTTGAATGACATTTTGGGAGAGTTCGGCTCCGCCGAACTCTCCCAAAACGTTATGCTTTTTAATGATGTACGGATCTGAAGCAATTCTGTGGAGATTGTATGCTTGATATGAACAAAGTTCATCATGTGCGTCAGATCAATTGCGAAAATCAAATCGGTTCTTATAATACGGAAAGTTTCAAATCAACCCCTTGAATTGACAGAACATTTACCGACGTTTAGTAAATGTTGGTGCGTCATCTCAGCGATTATTCGCTGTTAGGCTGAGGCTACTCTCAGCTTAGATAGAGAAATCCCTCCTCAGGGAGTTGTCTGTTAGTTGAATCAGGTCGGGTTAAAGTCTACCGCTCAATGACGCCGTACCCAATTGTTGAATTGTTTGAACCTTAAATAGGAGTCAAGCTTTATGAACCCAAGTCAGCGAGAGTTAAGACGGGCAGCAGCCGACGCATTTCTAGAGTCGCTCAACCAATTAGGGAAAAATCTTGACTGCCCCGAAACGGTGCCTGACCCCGAACCGTCTGCCAAGTTTAGGCGATCGGCAGATTGCACGATCAAGGATGCCGAAAAAGCCTGGGAAGAGGCTGCCGCAGACATCGAAGAATTTATGCAAACCCGGAGTTTGTAAAGCTCAGACTTTGTAAAGCCCGTTAGAATGCAGACCGCTGTCGCTTGGCTTCGTAGAGCAATAGAGCGGCAGCGATCGCCACATTTAAAGATTCCACCCCCGCTGCCAATGGAATATTGACGCAAACATTGGCGATCGCAGCGAGTGAGTCTGATAGCCCTGCACCCTCATTGCCCAGCACGATCACACTGGGCTGGGTTAAATCAATCTCCCAATAGGTCAACGGTGCATCGGGTAGCGTCGCAATGACCTGCACCCCGCTTTGCTGAAACTGCTGGAGCTGCTGTTCTGTATCGGTGCTGGTTGCCATAGGTAAACGAAACCATTGCCCTGCCGTTGCTCGCAACACTTTCGGATGATCGAGATCAACACTTCCGCCGCTGACCCACAAGCCATCAGCACCCGCTGCAGCACAGGTGCGAATAATGGTTCCTAAATTACCTGGATCTTGAATCGTCTCCAGCATCACCCCCAGACGGATATCAGAACTGGGCGGCTGGATGAGCGATCCCCGTTCAGCCGCAGCGACAACGCCATCGGGTTGCACTGTGGTGGCGATCGCCGCTAACACCTCTGGGCTAACTAGCTCTAGCCGTTGAGTTTGGTCTGCCAACTGCTGCCATAGCTGCGGATGATGCTCTTGCCAGGTGGCAGTATAACAGGCGATCGCCAACGGATAACCCACCGCACAGGCTTCTTCAATTAAATGCGTGCCTTCCAATAAAAACAGGTGTTGCTCATGCCGTTCTTTAGAACGATGCAACTTCCGCAGCTGTTTTACTAAGGGATTTTGTAGACTGGTTAACATACCTGGCGATCGCCTCAAGGCGCAAACTCAGGAGCGTGGACTGAATAAAGATTTTGTCAGGGGACAGGTATCGAATTATGCTATGCCGTGCAACCGCATCCAGAAACTTTGCCGACCCTGAGGAAATTAGACCTATGCAATCATCAAAATTTTGTTACGAAATGTAAAAACCCATAAGCTAAATTTAACAGGCAACTCGAAAAAGATACCCAAACAATTTCCCGACTGCTCATACAACTGAGAGTCGGGAAAGCGTTATATGAGGATACTCATCCATGCGGAACCCGGGACTTGAACCCGGAAGTCTTTGCAGACACTAGAACCTGAATCTAGCGCGTCTACCAATTCCGCCAGTTCCGCATCAGTGCAAATGGACACTGCGATTCATAATCATCCTTCAATCGATCGCATCAGTCAAGAGACTTAAACAAGAATTTTTTAGATTGAATTAAATTACTAATGAGTTTAAGCATTTATCATTCAGATTCATAGTGTGGATATTTTGGTTCTTTCCGGTAGAATCAGAACCAAATTTGAAGTTGTAAAAGCCATTTGCATTATCTGGAGGAAAGTCCTATTACTGCTTCCATCAGTCAAACCAGCCCACCCTCGCCTGCCGAGGAAGATAATTCCGCGTTACGAATCTGGGGCGGTTCTCCCTTAGAAGGACAGGTCAAGATTAGCGGAGCAAAGAATGCAGCACTTGTGATTATGGCTGGTACCTTGCTCTGTGCTGACCAATGCCTTATCCGTAACGTTCCCTCGCTGGTCGATGTCCATCGCATGGGCGACGTTTTGACTGCGCTAGGGGTAAAACTGGAACGACATGGCGACACACTCGAAGTTGACGCCCGCCATATTACTCAATCTCAGGCTCCCTACGAAGTGGTAAGCAAACTCAGGGCGAGTTTCTTTGCCATTGGTCCCATTCTGGCTCGTATGGGGGTTGCACGAGTGCCTCTACCGGGTGGATGTGCCATTGGCGCAAGACCCGTTGACTTGCATGTTCGTGGTCTACAGGCAATGGGAGCAGATGTTCATATTGAGCATGGTACTGTTCATGCCTATGTCAGAGGGTCTAGCAAACGCCTGAAGGGTGCCAGAATCTATCTGGACTTCCCCAGTGTGGGAGCGACAGAAACGTTGATGATGGCAGCCACATTAGCCGACGGCGAAACCACCATCGAAAATGCGGCTCAAGAACCCGAAGTTGTTGACCTGGCAAATTTCTGCCGAGCCATGGGAGCCCGTATTCGCGGCGCTGGCTCTAACACCATCGTGATCTCCGGTGTGCCCAGTTTACACGGCACCGATTACAGCATTATCCCCGACCGCATTGAGGCAGGCACCTTTTTAGTTGCCGGTGCTATCACCCATTCTGAACTGAGTCTGTCTCCTGTGATTCCAGATCACCTTACCGCTGTCATTGCCAAATTACGGACGATTGGTGCCGACGTGATTGCTGATTCGCCCAATCGACTCAGAATTATCGGCGGTAAACACCATAGTGCAACCGATATCGAAACGCTGCCCTATCCTGGGTTTCCCACCGATATGCAGGCACAGTTTATGGCACTGCTGACCCTGAGTGAGGGTGATAGTGTGATCAGCGAGACGGTGTTTGAAAATCGTTTACGCCATGTGGCAGAACTCAACCGCATGGGCGCTGACATTCGCGTGAAGAGCAACCACGCCATTATTCGAGGGGTACCAAAGCTATCAGGCGCACCTGTTTTAGCGACCGACCTGCGTGCCTCAGCTGCCCTGGTGTTAGCAGCACTGGCAGCAGAAGGTGTGACCACCATTCGCGGACTGTATCACCTCGATCGGGGCTATGAAGGGTTGGATGTCAAGCTGAGCAAGCTGGGCGTTCGCTTACAACGGATTACCGATGACTCGGACACCAGTGATGTGATTTCGACACCCGGTCTGATGCCTTCGCGTTAACTTCTGAAGAACCGATCTAGAACGCGTATCCACGCCCGACGGGCGTGGATACGCGTTTCAGCGTTTCTCTACCCTCTCGTTACTGTCTTTATGACCCTTCCCCCCATTTTGCAGGACGTTCTCAATCCAACGAGCGACCCGGATGCCGTCTTCACAGCGTTGTTGCCGCCTTTGTGCGAGGTATTGCAGAGCGATCGCTGTTTTCTATATTTACGGCATCCCCAGTACAAAATTGGCAAAATTGCCTATTGTTGGCGGCGCAATCCGACTGTTCCAGATGTCACCGATGCCGATTGGATGATAGAACCGGACTCATTAGCCCAGGAAGATCCGCTATTTGCCGCTGCCCTGCGCACAGAGCCATCGGTTTATGTGGAAGACGTGGAAACTGCCAGCCCCGAGGTTGTGAATCTGGAATTTGAACGGCGATACTTTGGGCATCGAGCGTTGATCCATGCCCACTTGTGCCATGAAGGTGAGATGTGGGGAATTTTGCAGCCCTGTTTGTTTGGGCAACCCAGAATCTGGTCTGAGAGCGATCGCGCTATTGTCAGCGACCTCGAAGCTAAACTGACACCCCTGGCAGTTGCCTATGTTAAAGCCGCCGGTATCGATGCGATCGCCACAGAAAAATTAACCAACTCGGGCACCGAAAGCCCAATTCCACCTTACGTTCCGTAGCTTATGGAATACGCAATTCCAGGGCATCTATAGCAATCCTAAATGAGTTGTAAGATGAGCAGGCTGTAAGAGGCACACCCCGAAAGGGTGCGCCTCTCACAATCCATCTGGGATTGCCATATTTAATTCGATAAAATTGCCATAGTTGCGATCGCGATAGGTGGCACTCATGCAAAAAATCATTGATTTGCCGGATGAACTGGCAGAATCCTTAGAGATTTACTTCAAGGAACATCCGGACGAAAGCATCTCCAGCTTAATTCAGACCGCATTAGCGATGAAATGGGTGCCAAAAGATAGTGCCGGGCTACTGCAACTCGCAGGCATTGTTACCGATGCTCCCTATGAAACAAATATTGTCCATGAATAGAAAAACACGAAGAAAGGCGATCGCCATTTCTCAGGTCAAACATTGAGGATTTAACTCAAAAGCGTAGCTTTAGTAAACCCGCCCATTGACTTTAGGTAGTGCGGCGTCGCCGCACTACCTAAAGTCAATGGGTAGATTTGAATTAATTAACGAGCCTACAGGACGCTACTGAGAAATTTCCATGGCTTGGGGTAATCCCTCTTGAGAGATGGGTTGATTGTGCAACACCATGGTTTCCTGATTAAACAGCACCATCGTCGTTGTTTTATTTTCTTCAAACCCAATGCGTTCGTAAAATTGTTTTTGGTTTGTGGTCATCAGGTACACCCGCTCTACCCGATTGACATGGGGATGCATCAAGACCGTCTCTACAAGCTTGCGTCCCAAGCCAGCCCCCTGATAGTCGGGATGGATGGCAACATCCCAAATGGTCGCTCGATAAATGCCATCGGAGGTGGCGCGCGCAAAACCGATCATGCGATCGCTATCCCAGGCCGTGACAACAGGTTTGCTATTGGCGATCGCAATTGCCCAGTCTTCGAGTTGGCGATCGCGTGCCCAGAAAGCAGTTGCTTGAAACAGCTGTTGCACCTGTAGCAAATCAATTGGAAGTGGACAGCTAGATTGTTCTAACGAATCATCGTGGATGTAAAACTGAACGTGACGGCAATCTTTCATGCCCAATTTCCTCTTCCTTATTCAAAACTGGTTTGAAACTTGAATGGACTTACCGAGTCAGTCAAGAAACAGTTCGCAATATTTGAAGTCCACGACTACTTAGCATAGACCCAATTTTATAAATCTGGGGTAGGTTGGAATTCATGCTAAGTATGGAATTCATGACAAACATTGGAATTAGATTTGAGGGCAAAATTGGCTCGTTATCGTTGATCCAGCGCCTGGCGCTTAAGATAGAACACAGGTATTGTTCGGGATCGCAGATGAATGAACCTGTCGTTTTTTTAAAGAGAGCGACGGCGAAGCCGTCGCTCTCTTTAAAAAAATTGAGTTGGATTCCATCCCCGATCCTCAAAAACTGTAGAAAGCAAGGGTCTCAAACCATAAGTTGGACGTCATTGTTACAGGTAGTTATCGGCAACATCAACCCCCATCATTTCCCCTATGCGCTTTTCTTTTCAGCCTTTTCTATTCCAAGCTAGACAATTCATCGGTCAGTCGATGGGTCTTCGTCCACGCCAAAAAAAGCGATCGCCATTGATTCTGCTTTCCTTACTGTTGGTTTGGAGTTTGGTTTTGGGGTGGGGGTTAGCATACGCCACAGAACCGCCCACAGAATCGCCCACAGGCTTAGGCACCGTTGATCCCCTGCCTGCTCGTCACCAACTGGGGCAACAGCTGTATATCGAAAATTGTGGCACCTGCCATCTTGCTATCCCTCCGGCAGTGCTGCCCCGGCAAACCTGGCAACAACTTTTAGAAGATCCCCGTCACTATGGCGTCGAGGTACCCCTGCTGCTCAACCCAACCCTGGCAATTGTTTGGAACTATCTGCAAACTTTCTCTCGATCCTATACCGATGCTGAAGTCGTTCCCTTTCAGCTAGAAAATTCTCGCTTTTTCCGAGCGCTACACCCCAGGGTGGATGTGCCCCGTCCTGTGCAACTCAATGGCTGTGTCACCTGTCATCCGGGTGCTGCACACTATGATTTTTATAACCTTGCCCCAGAATGGGAAAATGCGCCTTAAATGCGCTAATTTTGCTGATATGAACGGCTGATATCAACGGTCGCAACCCAATTCCCCTGCAATGTTTGAGATGGTGTGGAAGTCTCCTATTTCATCGATCTCTCAACGCTTAAGCCAGATTCCCCTGCGCTTTATTTTGATTGTCCCTTTTTTCATCCAGATCGTTTTGGTCGTGGTGTTAATTGGCGGGTTGTCGTTGTGGAATGGCACGAGTGCGGTTAATGATGTGGCGCAGCAGTTACGGAATGAAGTAACCGTGCGGATTCAGCAGCATCTCAAAACCTACATGCAGATTCCCCAACAGGTTAACCAAATTAATGCTGATGCGATTCGGTTGGGGCAGCTAAATCTGCAAGATTTTAATAGTCTGGAACGGCATTTTTGGCGACAAATTCAGCTGTTTGGCTCCGTCATTTCGATCGCTGTGGGGACGCCCGATGGAGAATTTACTGCCGTTGGCAGACCGGGAAATGAGGCATTTCCCCTGCTCAAAATCAGTACAGCGGGTCAGGAAACAGCAGGGCGTCTGGTGACGTATTCGATTGATGATCGTGGCGATCGCATCGGGTCGCCTGAACTTAAGAACCCGTACGATCCCCGGAGTCGTCCCTGGTACCAAGACGCCGAAAAAGCTGGCAAACCCCTCTGGAGCCAGGTCTATCACGACTTTGCCGATCCCCGCCTGGTGATCACTGCCAGCCAGCCCATCTATGACGAAGCCGGTAATTTGCAAGGGGTTTTGGCAACGGATCTACTGTTGTCGCAAATCGGCACCTTTTTACCCAAAATTGGTCAATGTGGGCAGACGTTTATCGTCGATCGCGAGGGTTTATTGGTTGCCAGTTCCACCCGCAGTCGTCCCTTTACGATTACCAATGGAGCCGTCAGCCGCATCCGAGCTACCGAAGAAGTGCCTTTGGAAGAAACCGTTTACTCCAATCTCGGTCAGTGCGACAACTACGACACCTCAGTCAGCAGTACCGCTAAGTTTTTGCAAGATCAGTTAGGTGACTTCAGCCGCATTCGGGGCAACCATCAGCTGGAATTTACGATCAACGGGCAAAAGCAATTTGTGCAACTGACCCAATTCTCAGATAGCTTGGGGCTGAACTGGCTGATTGTGGTGGTGGTGCCCGAAGCCCAGTTTATGTCACGCATTCAGGCAAATACACGATTCATTACCTGGCTGTCGTTAGCGGCATTGAGCAGTGCGATTTTGATCGGGTTGCTTACTGCCCAGTGGATTGTCCGTCCCATCCGACGACTGAGTAAAGCGGCTCAAGCTCTGTCCCAGGGAGATTGGGAAAACCGGGTGCCCGTCGATCGAGAAAATGAATTGGGGATTTTGGCACAGGCATTTAACCAAATGGCAGACCAGTTGTTTGCCTATTTCAATGAGTTAGAGCAACGCAATTTAGAACTGGAAACGATTAATCTGGAACTGGAAAACAAGGTAGTAGCGCGCACTGCCGACATTCAAGCCACAAACCAGGAGTTGCGCTTGCAAATCATCGAGCGAGAGCAAGCTGAAGAAAAATTGCGCCAGGCTAAAGAAGCGGCAGAAGTGGCAAATCGGGCAAAAAGTGAGTTTTTGGCAAATATGAGCCATGAGCTAAGAACACCACTCAATGGCATTTTGGGCTATGCTCAGATTTTAAATCGACAAAAAGATATTACAGCTTCGCAGCAAGAGGGGGTTGGGGTGATTCAGCAATGTGGCGAACATCTGCTGACGTTGATCAACGATATTCTCGATTTGTCCAAAATTGAAGCCCGCAAAATGGAGCTTCATTTAAGTGAATTTGATTTACCCGAATTGCTGCGCAACATCACCCATCTGTTTCAAATGCGAGCAACCCAAAAGGGCATTTCGTTTCTGTATGAACCACTATCCCCATTACCTCAGTGGGTGTTGGGCGATGAACAACGACTGCGACAGGTGCTGATCAATCTATTGAGTAATGCGATCAAATTCACCCCTAAGGGGGGTGTCGTACTCAAAGTTGGTTTGATGCCGGATACAGATAAAATTCGCTTTCAAGTCGAAGATACGGGGTGCGGCATTGCCCCAGAGTTTTTGGATGAGATTTTTCAGCCATTTCAGCAGGTGGGTGAAAATCGCCATTCGACCGAAGGAACAGGATTGGGGTTGCCCATCAGTAAACGGCTGAGCGAGATGATGGGGGGGACGTTGCAGGTGAAAAGTCAGGTAGGTAAAGGCAGCATATTTTGGTTAGATCTGGCACTCCCCGAAGTGGTTGATAAACAGGAATCAAGTCAAACCAGCGATCGCATGGTCGTGGGATTTAAAGGCAGAGCCCGACGCGCACTGATTGCCGACGATCGCAAAGAAAATCGGGCTGTACTGGTCGAGTTCTTGTCGTTTGTTGGCTTTGAGGTGCGAGAAGCTGTGGATGGACAAGATTGCCTGACCATTGCGGCTGAATTTAAACCCGATGTGATTTTGATGGATCTGGTGATGCCCGTGATGGATGGATTTGAAGCCACCCGGCAAATTCGGCAGTCGCCTGACTTAAAAGATATCGTTGTCATTGCCACGTCTGCCAGCACCTTTGACCACGACCAACAGCGCAGTCTGGCGGCGGGTTGTAATGGATTTGTGGCAAAACCCATTCAAATCAATATCTTGCTCGATCGATTGCAGCAGCATTTGGGGTTGGAATGGGTCTATGAACAAACGGCAACCGAACGGACTGCGGATGAATCGACTACGATCAGGAAGGAGGCATCGACATCTCTCGTGGCACCCAACATTGAACACTTGACCACGTTACAAGAGATGGCTTTAATTGGCGATATTCAGGGCATTCTAAAGCAAGCAGATCTGCTAGAGCAGCACGATCAGCAGTGGCTACCGTTTGCCTCAGAGTTGCGTCGTCTGGCAAAATCTTTCCAAATCAAGAAGATCCAACTGTTTATTGCTCAGTATAAAGAAAGATAAGGCTATGGTTTGAGGCGCACTGCATATCAAACCATACCCGTGATGAAACGAATTTACACCCCTTGACTGATTTTATGAACGCTGAAGCTGCCGTGAAAGGAATTGTCCTGTTAGTCGATGATAATCCTACAAATTTGGGGGTTTTATTTGACTCGCTGAGTGATTCTGGGTTTAAGTTGCTGGCAGCGCAAGATGGGGAAAGTGCGATCGCCCAGGTCAACTATCTCAGACCCGACATTATTTTGCTGGATGTGATGATGCCGGGAATTGATGGCTTTGAAACCTGCCGTTTGCTGAAGGCAAATCCGGCAACTCAAGATATTCCTATCATTTTCATGACTGCCTTAACGGAAACCATTGATAAGGTCAAAGGCTTTAGCCTGGGTGCCGTAGACTACATCACCAAACCGTTTCAGACCGAAGAAGTATTAGCCCGGATCAAGACTCATCTAGCTATCCAGCATTTGCAACACCAGCTTCAGCAAAAAAACCAGACGCTGCAACAAGAAATTCGCGATCGCGAACAGGCAGAACAATCGCTGCGGGTATTACTCCATGCCGTTTCTCATGATCTGCGCAACCCGGTCACGGGAATGCTGATGGTTTTAAAGAATTTGCTCAAAACCTGTACTTGCTCCGATCCAACGGTCGCTGAATCTGGTGTAGCTCCAGTTCTAATCAAGCAACCAATCAATGAACCATCTCACCCGCTTTCGGGTTGCCAATTCTCTACGCCCAGCATCGATCTGAAAGCCCCAACAGCGATGCTTTCGGTGCCGCGAATTATTTTGGAACGGATGATTGATAGTGGCGATCGCCAACTGAACCTGATTAATTCTCTATTAGAAGCTCATGCGATCGAGACGCAGGGAATCACGCTGCATTGCGAACCCTTACAATTAAGTGAACTGATCAGCAACGTGATCCAGGATGTACAACCCTTACTGTTCAAAAATCGGGCAACGCTAAATAGCCATATTCCCAGCCAATTGCCTGTGATTAATGGTGATGTCAACCAATTGTGGCGCGTCTTAGAAAACTTGATCAGCAATGCCCTGAAACACAACCCCCCTGGCTTAGCATTAGAGATTGAAGCTCTGATTCAAGATCAGACCATTCGTTGCAACGTCAAAGATAACGGCGTTGGCATCCCCATCGATCAATCTGCCCAACTGTTTGAACTCTACCGTAGAGGTGCCAATGCACGACATACCCACGGATTGGGACTGGGGTTATATCTTTGCCAGCAAATCGTTCGGGCGCATGGTGGTGAAATCGGAGTAGACAGCAAACCCGGTCATGGATCAAATTTTTGGTTTACACTGCCGTTGTCATCTACCACTGATGCCAACCCTGCTATAGCAATTTCCAATGGAGTATGAGAGGCGCACCCCGAAGGGGTGCGCCTCTCATACCGATTTAATGTGAAGCTGCGCCTTATTCAACCCCCGGCTGTCGCCGTCCCCCTTGCCAGGGGGAACCACAGGGGGTTCTAGTTTGGCGCAACTTCCTAAAAGATTGGTATGGTTCTACGCAATCCAGTTAAGACATTAGGGGGTGGGGGCGGTGCCCCCACACAGGGGTTCCACCCCTGCACCCCGTCCTAACCCTGATGCGTAGCGCTATATCATAATCCACCTATCCTACAGCTGATTTAGGATCGCTGAAGTAGACTTCATTAAATACAATCAAAAACTCTGCAATGGGGGAGCAAATTCAGGCTGAGATTCAGCAATACCAGAGGATTACCCGTTGTCCCAATCATCGGGTAGCGCTACGGTCTGAGTGTCAGCATCCAATCCATCTACCATCTGGGTATCAGCATCCCAGTCATCGGCTTCTGTATGTAATTGTTCTATGACGGATGTCTGATTGGGAGCCGTAGCGTTAAGGGTGCCCATTCTCACCCAGGGGGCTGAAATAAAACTGGGAAGCTCTCTTAAATCATCAAGCACTTCTTTGGCAGAGAAGTAGCGTTGGGTAAAATCTTGTTGAACCATTTTATCGAGAATGTCTGCCAACTCTAAACTGACTTGGGTCGCCTGGTCGCGCCAGAGGATTTTTCCGGTTTGGGCGTCTTGTTTTAATAAATGGGGCGAGCCACCCGTTAATGCTTCAATGCCAATCATGCCGAGAGCATAGATATCACTATTAAAAAACGGTCTGCCTGCGGCTTGTTCACTGGGCATATAGCCCGGAGTGCCGACCGCAACTGTAAATTTGGCATCGTGTTCGACATTGGCAAGTTGAGTCGTAATTTTTTTGGCAATCCCAAAGTCAATCAATACCAACCGTTGATCCGATTTGCGACGGATGATGTTAGATGGTTTCAAGTCACGATGAATCACCCCCTGACTATGAACAAAGTCTAAAATCAGTAACAATTCATTCAATAACTTGAGAACGTCTGTTTCAGGGAGATGGCGATGGGGTAGCAGCTCTTGATGCAGGGGATGCCCCGGAATAAATTCTTGGACTAGATAAAACTCTTCGTTTTCTTCAAAACACGCCAGTAAATGGGGAATGTGTTCGTGCTGACCGAGTTTTTCTAACGTCTCGGCTTCAGTAGCAAACAAGCGTCTCGCCATTTTCAGAGTATTAGGATTGTTGCTGGTAACCCGCAGTTGTTTGACCACACATAACGGATTGCCCGGACGCTGGGTGTCTTCTGAAACATAGGTTTCACTGAATCCACCCGACCCCAGCACGCGGATAATGCGATAGCGACTGCTCAATAGTTTTCCGGCAAGGGCTAACTCGCGATCGCGCAAGAGGTCTTGTAGATCATCTTGTTGGCTGATGATTTCTTGCACAATCGGAGACGTAACATACTGGCGTAAAGCTTCCCGCAATTGTTTTTTGCGCATTTGTTCTTTAGCCGTGCCCGTGAGCAATTGGGAGAACCCACTCAGGGCGATCGCACCGGCAGGAATCGCAACGGGCAGAATCACGCGACCATAGACAAAGCTGACATAGCCCAAACAGATCCAGGCGATCGCCAAACCCATACCCCAAAACCATCGCCGCAAAGGTTGTTGCGGGCGGCTCGTATACCACCCCGCAAGACCCACCAGCAGCAACACAAATACGCCTCGCAGTGGCGCTTGAGGAATCACATCCCGCATCGATCGACCTTCTAGCAATGTGGCGATCGCATTCGCATGAATCTCAATGCCTGCCAGTGGAGCGCCCTGACGATCAAACGGCGCGGCATGAAAATCTTGCAAAATCTTGGCCGTTGAGCCAACAATCACAATCTTGTCTCGAAAGAATTCTCCCGACTGAAATTGCTTGTCCCAGGTATCTGGATCTAATACATCGACAAAAGAAACATGGGGAAAGACATAGCCAGGGCCGTAGAAAAAAATATGGGTGCCTTCAGGAGCAGGATACTGGATATGAGACGCATCCAGGGTCGCTTCTGCAAAGCTAGGAATGATCGGGATACGCTTTCTAAATTCTTCGGCTTGTTGCGCTGAAAGATAGCGTTGATGCTCAAGTAGCACTTGATTGCCCAACCGATGCATTTTGCCATTGGCTTCAATCAAATAGTTGATTGAACCTGTCAACTGATGTTGAACCTGCAATTGGGGAATGGGAGAGATCAGTTGATCCGTAAATCCGGTTTCCGAAGACTCTGACAAGCTATATTGAGCGCCCAAAACCGTGCGATCGCGATGACGCTGCAACGCTGCAACAAAAGCTTGATCATCAGCTGCACCATACTGACTGGGACTGTCAAACACAATGTCTAGCGATACCGATCTGGCACCGGCTGATAGTAAGCGATCGATGACGGTCGCGTAGGCAACTCGCTTCCAGGGCCAGCTTTGAATCGGTTCCAAATAAGCACGTTGGGTTGGATTATCGAGAAAAAACTGCTGTTGATTCATCGATTTTTCGTCAATTTCTAAGATCACAATCGACGGAGGGGGGGACACAACCCCACGTAGATCAAAGAAAACACTTTGAGTTTGCCGCTCAAATAATTGCGCTAATCCTAAATCCTGTCCTGTAATCGTTCCCGCCGTTACGATCCAAAATCCCGTAAGAATGTTCCCCGCCAGGTTCAGCCAACGACGGCCAACAAATCCGGTTGTGTCTCGATGTGAACTTCCAGACGGGCGATGAGGCATGGTAGGAGTAGCAATTCCTTTAGACATTAGCGACGAGTAGCTTCAAGGCACAAACGGCAAGGGGCATGGGTTGAATAAATCGGCAGGCTAGTTTTGACGGTTCATCTTTTTGAAAGAGCAGCGGCAAATCTGTCCTTTCCAGAGAATTAGGTTTGCTCCGATCCGTGATCCTCAGGATCACAGACCTGTAATTCTTTTTGGGAAAGCGACAGCTCTGCTGTCGCTTTCCCAAAAAGAATTGGGGGTTTATTCAAACTACGATCCTAAGCATTGACAATTTTAGAGGTGAAGGGCAAACTTGGCTTCATTCTTTCAGCGTGTTTCTATGAACATAGATTTAGATTAAGCAGAGAATAACAACCTCCTGAAAATGCTATGCCTGAATCTTGATACAGGTTTTTTGCTGATTAACCGGAAGCTCTAGGACACGGAACTGAAAGTTTTGGGCATTGCGTCAGCAGTGCACAAGTTCATTAAGTACAGAAACAGTGTTGAAGAGCGCAGAGCGTCCCTCAAAACCGCACTGAATCACCCCACACCAAGCGCTATAGGCGAGAGAGGCATAACTCTGGTATGTTTGAATGTGTCAGTTAACGTGTGAAGTATTCAGCAATCTTCGATTGCATGAAGTACAAGTTATCAGGTGATAACCGCTCTCCGCACGGCTCTCACACAACAGATGTAATCTATCCGAGCGCAAAGTAATATAGGTTTTATTGTTGCTGTTGAAAAAAGGTTGAACCATCCAAAGGACATAAGATATGACTGAGCATCCCTTAAAACAAGAAATAGCAAAAGCTGACAAAGCAATCAACCAGCGTGACTTTGATACGGTAGCCAATTGCTATACAGAAGAAGCCGTGTTGGTCGTTAAGCCTGGGACGTTAGTACAAGGTCGTGACGCCATTAAAGTAGCGCATCAGAGAATTTCTGACTACTTCAACGATAGTCTCAGTGTGTCACAAGGTGACATGGTGATTATTGAAGCAGGCGATATAGCATTGGTGTTATCCAAAACTTACATTGAATCTCCTGAAAAAGTAGATTCAGAGTTTTCTAGTGAACGAGAAGCAATCTACGTCTACAAAAAGTCTGCTGATGGCAAGTGGTTATGTGCGATCGATAATTCATACGGTGTAGAGCTATTAAATACAAACACTTAACAATGCCTGAAAAATTTTAGGGATCGTGCGGCGTTGCCATTAACTCTCCAGGTAACTGTAAAGCAGTTCCTGGGGAGTTTGTGTTGTGGACAATCGGGCGATCGCTGAAGTCTAAATAAAAACTAAGCTTTCCTCATGCCTGCTTGGCGGATGATTATATTGAACTATTCCCCCTAAGGAGCACAAATTAATTAAAACCCGGAAGTTTATTTTTGGAAGCGCGGCGGAGCCGCGCTTCCAAAAATAAATCTTCGGTTTTATTAAATCCACAATCCTAATCACCTCACGGGGGATCTTAGGCAGAAATTTTCTACCTGATCGCCGTATATGGGATGTTAGGCGTGAAACTTCTCCTAATGCTTGCAACGTCGCTGCTTGAGTGTGCGTTAATCCAGTTGCACCTTGAATATTCATGCCTTCAACATAGAACCGTGCAATTTACTGGCTCGATCCATTTGCATGACTGTTGCACAAATTCAATATAGGTGGTCGCTTTCAAGTTGTCGCCTACAGCAAGTTAAATTTTTTACGGTGCAAATTGATAGAGTAACCATGCCATCGCGGAGTAGAAGGCTGACTCTAACTTAAGTTAGAACCCGAATTTGATCGAAAGTACATTCATACAACACAAGAAGCTTTATATTCTGGAGTTTTGCAAGCGATATACTTTGGGAAACGGACGACAGTCCTTTATCTGGGGAGCACTCAATGATGACCCTGCCTGGAATTACTATCCACAGCAAAATTTATGAGAGCTTAGCTTCTCTGGTGTATCGGGGCATCAGAGAGCAAGATAACTGTGCCGTGATCGCCAAAGTTCTCAAGCAGGATTATCCTTCTCCTCAGGAAATAACTCGCTATCGGCAGGAGTATGAAATTACTCGCTCTCTCAATATTGAAGGCGTAGTCAAGGCATACAGCCAGCAAGACTACCAGCGCACGCGGGTTATTCTTTTGGAAGACTTTGGTGGAGAGTCTTTAGAATGCTGGATGCGGCAGCAATCAGACTTCTGTCCCATGCCGCTGTCAGTTTTTTTGAATATGGCGATCGCCATTACGGATACTCTAGGCAAAATTCATGCGGCTCATGTCATCCACAAAGACATTAATCCTGGCAACATTGTCTTTAATCCGAGGACTGGTGTTGTCAAAATCATTGATTTTGGCATTGCCACTCGCTTCAGTCGCACCAATCCCACATTCAAAAGCCTCCATCTTCTAGAAGGAACCCCCGCCTATTTGTCGCCAGAGCAAACCGGGCGAATGAACCGGATGCTCGACTATCGCACCGACTTTTATTCATTGGGTGCAACCTTCTACGAACTATTGACGGGACAATTGCCGTTTCCCACCAGTGATCTCCTGGAACTAGTCCACTGTCACATTGCTAGACCGCCGACTCCTCCACACGAAGTTAGGGGTGTGGGGGGTGGGGCGTGGGTTGTGGGGGGTGGGGCGTGGGGGGTGGGGGAGCAAGGAGGGCAGGAGGCAACAAGCAGAGGACAGAAGGCAGAGGGCAGAAAACAGGAGATAGAAGATACGAGTCAAACCGATTTTCCCCACACCCCACACCCTACCCTACCCACCCCAATTCCTAAAGCAGTTTCCGACATTGTGATGAAACTGATGGCGAAGAATGCGGAGGATCGCTATCAAAGTGCCTGGGGTATCAAAGCCGACTTAGAACGCTGTGCCCAGCAACTGGCAGAAGTGGGTCAGATTAATGCCCTATCGTTGGGACTGCAAGATGTTTCCGAGCAGTTTCGCATTCCTCAAAAACTGTATGGGCGAGACGCGGAGATTGAAGCATTATTGGCGGCGTTTGAGCAAGTGGCAGGAGGTAAAGGGTTAGAGGAGTGGAAGAGTAGAGGAGTAGAAGGCGATCCCACACCCCACACCCCATCACCCCACCACCCTACACCCTCATGCAGCGAAATGATGCTGGTCTCTGGTTACGCTGGCGTTGGCAAAACAGCATTGGTACAGGAACTCCATAAACCGATCACCGCAAAGAATGGCTACTTTATCTGGGGTAAATTTGACCAATTCCGGCGCAATATTCCCTACAGCGCGATCGTCGATGCCCTGCAAAAATTGGTGCAGCAACTATTGGGAGAACCCAATGAGCAAGTGGACGTGTGGCGATCGCGTCTACTCACGGCTCTGGGAAACAATGGACAAATCATCGTAGATGTCATTCCCGAAGTTGAGTTCATCATTGGCAAACAGCCCCCTGTGCCCGAAGTTGGAGCAACAGAAGCACAGAATCGCTTCAATCTCACGTTTCAAAGGTTTGTGCGGGCGTTTTGTGCAAAAGAGCATCCCCTGGTCATTTTCTTAGACGATCTACAGTGGATCGATTCTGCGACGTTGAAGTTAATCGAACTCATCTTACTGGATGAGCAAATCCAGTATCTGTTTTTAATCGGAGCCTACCGAGATAACAAACTGACTCCAATGCATCCGTTGGTTTTAACGCTAGAGAGCCTGCGAAACCAGGGAGCAGTACTTCAGGAAATCACCTTGACTCCCTTAACACTGGAACCGTTGACTCAACTGGTGGCTGAGACATTACATCGCAATCCTGACACCGTTCGTTCCTTAGCCCAAGTTGTGTTGCGTAAAACCGAGGGCAATCCTTTCTTTGTTGGTGAATTTTTGAAGTTGCTGCATAGCGAAAATCTGTTGACCTTTGCCCTCCCTCAATCCCCCCTTGGTAAGGGGGGAAGTAAAGGGGGGTGGCAGTGGAACCTGGCTGAGATTGAAGCCCAAGATATCACCGATAATGTGGTGGATCTGCTGCTGCGTCAGTTGCAGAAATTGCCGGAAGCAACACAGCAAGTTCTCTCCATCGCGGCTTGTATCGGGGCTGAGTTTGATTTAGAAACGTTGGCGTTTAGCGCAGAGCGCAACTCCGAAGGAATCGTTTGCGAAAAATCACCAAAAGTGACTTTCCGGGATCTACTAGCAGCAATACAAGCGGGATTAATTCAACCTTTGTCTGACTTGGACGAAGATTTGTTGGTTCGAGAGTACAAGTTTCTGCACGATCGCGTTCAACAAGCCGCTTATGCCCTAATTGATGAGTCGTGCAAACAAGTGGTTCATCTCCAAATCGGTCGCAATTTGCTCGAAAAAACTTCACCAGAGCAACGATCTGATCGGTTGTTTGAAATCATCGATCATCTCAATCAAGGACTTGAGCTAGTCACTGCTCGATCAGAACGAACTGAAATTGCCAGATTGAATTTAATGGCAGGTCAGAAAGCAAAGGCAGCAACGGCTTATGAAGCAGCTTTTAAGTATTGCACTACAGGTCTTCAACTTCTTGATACAGAGAGTTGGCAGAGTGAGTATGAGCTGACCTTAGCGCTGTATTCAGAAGCAGCAGAAGCGGCGTATCTTCAGGGTCGCTTTGATGAGATGGAACAGTTGGTAGAAGTGGTACTTGATCGCGCTAGGACAGTGGTTGACAAAGTGCAGGCTTACGACAGCAGAATTCAAGGATATTTGTCACAGGGCAACCTGAAAGAAGCGTTAAAAACTGGATCAAAAGCGTTAAAGCTTTTGGGACTAGATTTAATAGAAAATCCAAGTCAGGCAGATGTTCAAAGGGAATTGAAGTCAACGACTGCATTACTCGCTGAACGAGAAATCGAAAACTTGATTAGTTTAACAGAGATGACTGCACCAGAACCGCTGGCAGCTATGTCAATTCTGGCGAGTATGAGGTCTGCTGCATTTATCAGGTCACCAGCACTATTTATATTGATTACTTGCAAAGCGGTAAATTTATCAATCAACTACGGGAATGCTGTCTGGTCATCAGTGTTTTATGCTGGCTACGGATTTGTTCTATGTGGAGTTGTTCAAGATATTGAATTCGGTTATGAGTTCGGCAAATTGGCTCTCAGTTTGGCAGAACGATTGAATACCAGAGGAAATGCTAGGACCTTAATGTTTTCGAATGTCCATATCATGCACTGGAAGGTGCATCTTAGGAACACAATACCCATGCTGGTTGATGCTTATCAAAATGGAGTGAAAACTGGAGACTTTGAAACTGCTGGTTATACTGCATATTACGTGTGCTATTACCCGTTTCTTGCTGGAGAAGAACTCACCCAACTGGAACAAAAAACATCAACCTACAGCAAAGCGATCGATCAAATCAGACGAGAAAGCCCCTCGAATTGGCTGGCAATATTGCGGCAGACCATTCTTAATTTGCTAGACAGGGCTGAGAATCCCAGTCGCTTAATCGGTAGGCTATGTAATGAAGAGGAGGCGTTGCCACACGCTATTGCAATTAAAGATGGAACTGCAATCCAAATACTCTATTTGCACAAAGTCATGTTGTGTTATCTATTTGGAGAACACCATCAAGCTGTACAGACTGCTATTTCGGCAGGGCAACATTTTGAAGAGGTGACAGCAGTAACGGTTCTGCCTATATTCTGTTTCTATCATTCTCTGGCGCTTTTGAGCCTATCGCTTGAGGCTTCAAACTCTGAAAAAGCAGCTTGGCTAAGTTATGTTAGCTCCAACCAAGAAAAGATGCAAAAATGGGCGAGTCATGCCCCAATGAATTATCTCCATAAATTTTATTTAGTCGAAGCAGAGAAAGCGCGAGTCTCAGGGCAATTCTTTGAGGCTGAAGAGTTTTATGAACGGGCGATCGCAGGTGCTGCTGAACATGAGTATATCCAGGAAGAAGCATTAGCGTATGAATTAGCGGCTAAACATTATCTGGCGCGAGGTCGAGAGAAAATTGCTCAAACCTACATGAAAGAGGCGCACTATTGCTACGATCGCTGGGGCGCAACCGCTAAAGTTAAAGATTTAGAAACTCGCTATCCACAGTTCTTTTCCCAGTCGTCTAGAGCCGCTTCCACGTCAATTCCTATTACTGCTGAAACTATCACTAATCCCTTCCATACTACTTTCGATTTAGCAGCAGTGATGAAAGCTTCACAGGCGATTTCTCGTGAAATTGAACTGAAGCAACTGCTGCGATTACTGATGCAAACTTTAATTGAGAATGCTGGCGCACAAACCGGATATCTGATTTTAGAAAACTCAGGAGAATGGTCGATTGAAGCAGCTTGTGAACTCAATGCCGATGAGAATGCTTGTGCGACTCAGGTGTTGCAGTCTATTCCAATTGCCGATCGATTGCCAGAATCAATCATTCAATATGTGATTCGGACTCTGAAGCCTGTCACCTTAAATGATGCGACTCGTGAAGGTGCTTTTATTAATGAGCCATACATTCAACAGAATCAGCCTCAATCTATTTTCTGTTTGCCGCTGCTAAATCAAGCCAAGCTGGTCGGTGTATTGTATTTAGAGAATCGGTTAGCAGCTGGAGTATTTACACCAGAGCGATCGCAGGTCTTGCAGCTATTATCGACTCAAGCAGCGATCGCCATCGAAAATGCCAACCTTTACTCAGAACTGCAGGCTAAGGAAAGCAAGATCACCCAGTTCCTTGAAGCGATTCCGGTGGGAATTGCGATCGTAGATGCGGCGGGTTGCCCTTACTACATCAACCAATGCGGCAATCAACTCACGGGCAAAGAAACTGATACTTCCCTAGCACCGGAGCAGATCTCAGAGGCTTATCAGCTTTATGTAGCGGGAACGGATCAAATCTATCCAGCGGAGAGCTTGCCTATTGTGCGGGCATTAAGGGGCGAACGCATTAGGACTGAAGATATAGAAATTCGTCGAGATCATGTCTCAATTCTACTTGAGGCACGGGGAACACCCGTTTTTGATCAACAGGGCAATATCACTTATGCGATCGCTACGTTTCAGGACATTACAGAGCGCAAACAAGCCGAGAAACTCCTGGCTGACTACAACTGCACTTTAGAGCAACAGGTCGCAGAACGAACTGCTGCGTTACGACAAAGTGAAGCCAAGTTCCGAACTATCTTTGAAAACTCGCAGGTCGGCATCTACCGAACCCGCCTCTCAGATGGATTACTTCTCGATGCCAATCAGCGCTTTGCCAATCTGTATGGCTTTGACTCACCAGAGGAGATCATTGGGATTGAGCACACCGCAGGCTACTATGCCAATCCCAGCGATCGCCAACAATTCCTTGAGTTGCTGAAGCGGGATGGGGAAGTGCGAAACTTTGAAGCCCAGATGCGGAAACGAGATGGGACATTGTTTTGGGTACTTTTCTCTTCTTATCTGAATGCAACCGATGGATACATCGAAGGGGTGGTTGTAGATATTAGCGAAGCGAAGCGCGTCGAAGACGAACGCAAACAAGCAGAAGCGGCTCTACAAACGAGTGAAGAACGACTACGCTTAGCATTAACCGCTTCAAATCAGGGACTCTACGATATGAATCTCAAAACTGAAGAAATCGTGGTTAACCCAGAATACGCTTTAATGCTGGGCTACGATCCAGCAACATTTCGCGAGACCAAATCTAGGTGGGTTGAGAGTTTACATCCTGATGACAGAGAATCAATGTTTGCAGTTTACAGTGGTTTTATGACTGGAGAAGTCCCCAACTATCAAGCAGAGTATCGCCTGCGTACCCGGGATGGTCAGTGGAAATGGATTCTTTCTGTCGGCAAAATTGTTACCTGGAATGAATCTGGTGAACCCATCCGAGCGTTGGGAGTTTATACGGATATCGACGATCGCAAACAGGCAGAAGCTGCTCTACAAGCCTCAGAAACAGAGTTACGAACTTTAATTGCAGCCATTCCCGATCCGTTATTTGTACTGACTGCTGAAGGGAAAATCCTCGAAATGACCGTAGTGGATCCGCATCTGCAATGTCAACCCACTGAGGAGATGATTGGTAAAACCATGCATCAACTCGGAAAGGAACAAGCCGATGAATTTCTAGGGTATATTCAGCAGGTGCTGAGAACCCAACAAATCCTCACAGTCGAGTACAGTATGTTTCTGAATGGACGAGAAACCTGGATTTCGTCTCGCATTGCACCGTTCCGCCACGAGCAGGTGATTTGGCTGGCGCGAGATATTACGGCGCTGAAGCAAGCAGAAGAAGCCTCAATTTTAGAGGAGCGCAACCGCATGGCGCGTGAAATTCACGATACACTCGCTCAGGCGTTTACAGGCATTCTGGCTCAGGTGGGAGCGGCAAAACAGGTGCTAACGGATGATGTAGAAGCAACTGGGGCACACTTAGACCTGATCAAAGAATTGGCGCGAACTGGACTGATTGAAGCACGGCGATCGGTCGGTGCACTTCGTCCTCAGCTTCTAGAGGAGGGCAGTTTACAGAGTGCTCTCCATCGTCTCGTCGCTCAAATCAGAACTGCTGCAATGGATACCACTTTATACTATGAGATCGAGGGTGCAGTATATTCTCTACCCACTGAAGTTGAGAGTAACCTACTGCGGATGGGGCAGGAAGCCTTAACCAATGCGATTAAACATGCCAATGCTGACGAAATTCGAGTGGAGCTAATCTACGATCGCGATCAGGTTTGCTTGCGCGTGAAAGACAATGGGCAGGGCTTTGGAGTCGGGAATATTCCAGCCTCTGAGGGTTTTGGCTTACTCGGCATGAGCGAACGGGCAGAGCGCATCGGCGCACAACTGACGATTGGAAGTCAACCTGGGCAGGGAACAGAGATTATTGTAGTCGTTGGGGTGTAGGGTGTGAGGGTGTAGGGTGTAGGAGGCGGGGTATGGGTAAGTTAGAGAGTTATCGGGATTTGGAGGTTTGGAAAGTATCAATGCGATTGGCAAAGGCAGTTTATCAAGCAACAGAAGTGATGCCTAAGCATGAAATTTATGGATTAACTTCGCAAATTCGTAGAGCTTGTGTTTCTGTGCCTGCCAATATTGCTGAGGGATATGGACGAAATCATCGTAAGGAATACATCCAGTTTCTTGGTATTGCCAATGGAAGTCTCAAAGAACTGGAAACTCTGCTGCTGCTTGCCAATAACTTAAATTACATGAATGACATTACTGAATTGATGAGTTTGTGTGAAAGCGTAGGACGATTACTCTACCGTCTTCGTCAAAGTCTTCAAAGAGGAACAGATAACAATTGACTACTTCACACCCCACACCCTACACCCCACACCCCACACCCCCAATTAAGGTTCTGATTGCGGACGATCATGCCATTTTTCGGCAAGGATTAGCCACGATTATTAACCGTGATCCAGAGATGCAGGTGATTGCCCAAGCCGAAAATGGGGAACAAGCGATCGCGCTATTTGGGGAACATCAACCGGATGTTACACTCATGGATTTGCGAATGCCGGAAGTGGAAGGAGTTGCTGCCATCGGCGTAATTTGTACTGCTGCTAAATCGGCTCGGATTATTGTACTGACCACGTATGATAGTGACGAAGATATTTATCGAGGATTGCAGGCAGGCGCAAAAGGATACCTGTTGAAAGAAACTGAACCGGACGAGCTTCTCAATGCGATTCGTACCGTTCATCGGGGTCAGAAGTACATTCCGCCCGATGTGGGAGCAAAGTTGGTACAGCGGCTCAGCAATCCAGAACTGAGTGAAAGAGAACTGGCGGTACTCCGCTCGTTGGCTCAGGGAATGAGTAACGCCGATATTGCGGCTGCTTTGAGCATCGGTGAAGGTACTGTTAAATCCCATGTCAATCGGATTTTGAATAAGTTAGATGTGAGCGATCGCACTCAAGCTGTGATTGTTGCTGTTAAACGCGGCATTGTTAGTTTATAGGCTGTACTTTCGATCGAATTCGGATTCTACCTTAAGTTAGAGCCAGCCTTATACGTTGCGATCGCATAGTTACTCTATCAATTTGTACTGTAAAAGAGTTAACTCACTATAGACGACGGCTTGAAAGCGATCTCCTATATTGAATTTATGCAAATAGAGATGCAGTCAAGTGAATCGAGCAAGTGAATTGCAAGGTTTCCTGTCTGCTACGGATGTAGAAAGATGAGCAACGATCGTAGCCAGAGTTCCTTACTTATCCCACCTTCAAACCAAGACTGGATGCAAGGTGTGCTGAGTGCCAGGGTCGTGCTGGTGATGTATGGAGATTATCAAGACTCCAGAAGTGCGGACGTTTACAAGCTGATTAGAGGAATTAAACAAAAACTGAGTGCTGCTTTTGGAGAAGATTATTTATGCTTCATCTTCCGCCATTTTCCACAAACACAGATTCATCTCCATGCTCAACGGGCAGCCCAAGTCGCCGAAGCCGCCGCTGCCCAAGGAAAGTTTTGGTTGATGAGCGATACTTTGTTTGACCATCAACAAAGGTTGGAGAATGGTTATCTGGTTGAGTACGCCAATGATTTAGGGCTTGACATTCCTCAATTTCTCAAAGAGTTGTCTAAGCAAGTGCATGTCGATCGCATCAATGAAGATATTGAAGGCGGAATAGAAAGTGGAGTGACGACTACCCCAGCCCTGTTTATCAATGGAAGTCGGTATAGCGGGCGCTGGAACACGACGGAGTTGATGACTGCCATCGTTGCTGCAAGTCATTAAGTTAAAGCTGATCAGGTCAATCCCGTGTTGCTGGACTTTCTTCAGCAGAAATAATCAGTGACCCTTTCTCTGCCGAAATTCACAAATCCTGAACTTGAGCCGCATTGAACCAGGTGATGCGGTTTACATTCCTCCACATGCCATCCAGTTCCTTCACAACGACAGCGACGAACCCCTTGTTTTCGTTTGTCTAGTTGATCCAGCTTGGCGCAAAGAAGACGAAACAATTCATCAACCGTTGATTTTCAGGAAGGATGTATGAACACAGCAAAACTCACTTCTTCAACTGTCATTACACCAACAAAACTCTCTAGTCGAGAGCATGAAGTTTTAAAGCTAATTGTTGCAGGACATAGCAATCCTGAAATTGCCACAATACTCTACCTTAGTCAGAGCACGGTAAAGACTCACGTCCGTGGAATCTTGAACAAGTTGGGTGTCAATCATCGGGTGCAGGCAGCGGTTGTTGCATTGCGAATAGGATTAGTTTAATTTCGTCGGAAACTGGGTTGAAATTATGGTGGTGAAAACAATGCAAGCTTTACTCATCAAAATCAATAGGAACATTACACAATCCTGAGTACAGGAGCACAAACCGCAGGAGATTTCTAATGAACCGAAAGATTCTTTCAACCACAACCATAATCGCAATTACAATCACAATTCTGTCCGGCGTACTGTTACCGTTCAATTCTCTATCCTTCGCTCAAGTCAGTCCACAAGTGATTCCCAGAATCGAAGTGATCGAAGGTTCCGAGGGAATTCCACCCAGCTACCGTTTAGTTATTAGCCAATCTCAGGACAATGTTTATGTCTTCTGTCCCACTAACTTCGAGCCAGAGTTGAACTATCGGCGAAATGTGAAAGCGATTCAATGTAAGCCGTTTACCAGTCCTTAGAAGTAATCCAGTACAAAGTGAGGGTCAACTCTATAGTTTTAAGGTGGTGAATAAAACAATTCAGTGCAAAGATTTTGCGCCTCGGATTACTGAACGAGAACCCTTCAGCAGAGATTCCGATTATGAATCCTTTGCTTTCAATACGTGCGTATGTGGTACACAGGATAACCTCTATTGAAGTAAGAAATGAAACGACTTACCTTTTTTACTTTCCTGTACCTCGCGCTCGGAGTTGGATTCAATATTATTTGGATGATCTGGGAGATCAGAGTCAGAACTGGGCAATAGAAGCCATTTTACAAGTGTTTTCGTGGCTAATCGTTGTCTTACTATTTGCAGAAATCATTGTGATTGCATGACAAGTGAATTCTGAACATTGATGTCTAAATCGGATGACCCTACGAACTCGCTCTGCACCATAAGAGTTCGACAAATCATTGTAAGAATTTGGAAGAAAAGGAACACCATGAATAAGCCCGAGTTTTTTGTTACCCCTGGTTATGGGAAATACATGCTGAATGAATTGCATTACTCGCAAGCCGTAAAAATTGGCGATCGCGTGGAGACATCAGGACAAGGCGGCTGGGATGACAATCTGCAAATTCCCGAATTGCTTGAGAACGAGATTGCCCAGGCGTTTCGGAACGTAGAGCGAACCCTGGCAACTGCTGGTGCGGGTTGGGAGCATGTTGTTCATATCAATTCTTACCATGCTGGTGGGTTACCCCCAGAAGTTAATGAGGTGATGGTCAGGCTATATCGCCATTACATGCCCAATCATGCCCCCATTTGGACGCAGGTAGGAGTCGCGGCGCTTGGACTGCCAACGATGAGGATTGAGATCCGCGTTACTGCAATCATCAACTAAAACCTATCAATCATTTTAGACGCAAGGAAGCTGATATGGAGTACATGAAAGCTGCGGTACTGACCGCTTTTGGTAGCGCTGAGGTGTTTGAATTTCAAACCATACCGAAACCAGTTCCAAAAGCGACCCAAGTTCTGGTAAGAGTATATGCAACCTCGCTCAATCCCCTTGATTATCAAACCCGTCGAGGTGACTACAAAGATTTAGTTCGTCTCCCTGCAATTATCGGAGTTGACGTTTCGGGTGTGATTGAAGCGATTGGAGAGGCAGTCACTCATTTCCAGGTTGGAGATGAAGTTTACTACTCACCCCAGATTTTTGGCGAGTTTGGTAGTTATGCTCAATACCACGTTGCAGAGGAAAGCATTGTTGCAGTTAAGCCGATTAATTTGACCCATGTTGAGGCAGCTTGCTTGCCGTTGGCAGGAGGAACCGCTTGGGATTGCCTTGTAACTAGAGGGAATGTACAAGTCGGTGAAACAGTTCTAATTCATGCTGGAGCGGGTGGAGTCGGTTCGATCGCAATTCAACTGGCGAAAGCAATGGGTGCTTATGTATATACAACATGCAGTGCAGAAAACTTTGACTTCGTTAAGAAGCTGGGTGCAGATTATCCCATCGACTACAAGCATGAAAATTACATTGAAGTGATTGGGCGAGAAACGAATGGTCGGGGTGTTGATTTGGTTTTAGACACGGTTGGAGGAAACACGATTGAACGTAGCTCAGAGGCGATTCGTCCATTTGGAAAACTGGTCACAATTGTCGATACTGCAACTCCTCAAACACTGCTTGATGCCTGGGGTAAAAACTTGACGATTCACTTCGTTTTCAGCCCTCAGTATAGAGACAAATTGAACGCACTGAGGAACCTGATTGAACGCGATCAGATTCGACCCGTCATTGATTCAGTTCTGCCCTGGAGCGACATCGTTCAAGCTCATCAACGTTTAGAACAGGGAAGAATGCGAGGCAAGATTGTTCTGCAATTGACTGAGTGATAAAAACGCGCTGCTATTTTTCTCTGTTCTGATGCTACGAGCTACATCACAGGTTGTCCTTGGCGATTCTCCTGTAGGAGAGGCTACGCCAACGATGGTGGATATACAGCGAGTTAATTTTCGATCGCTAATGGTTAACTCACAGCGAACCGATCCATTTCAAGGGATAACCTTCCACCGCATCTTCAATACATTACTCGACGAGCTAGTTGGAGAATCAAACGATCGGACGGTGATGCTACCAACGGAGATTAGATCAATGGCAGTTTTGAAACAATTTGGGATTCCTGAAGCGCTACAGGCATCCAACAACACAGAATCAAATTGGCTGAGTTCGCTGACAGCAATGCTTTATGGCGGCATCACTGAGGAAATTCTAATGCGTTGGGGCTTGATGTCACTGTTTGTTTGGATTGCGTGGAAGGTCTTAAAACAAGGCATTACGTTGCCAGACCGAGGCATATACCAAGGTGCGATCGTGCTAGCCGCGCTGGTATTTGAACTTTTACACCTGCCCGCAACTGCCGCGATTGTTCCTCTCACTCCAATTGTGATCGTCCGAGCGATATTACTCAATGGGATCGCTGGCATCGCGTTTGGTTGGCTCTTTTGGCAATACTCGCTTGAGGCTGCGATGTTATCCCATGTCAGCTTTCATGCCTTGTCCTTTGTTCTTAGTCTTTTGCTGGCAAGATTTGCCTAAGCTTTTTGCTGGCAAGCATCACTGCATCTATTACCAAATATCGGAGCTAAAACATGTCACGCAAAATGATCGCCACCAAAGACCAGTCTCCACAACGACCACTTACTCCCAGTGCCAAACACCCGCTTCGGCGATTGCTTCGCAAACCCTTTCAAATCATTCGCACTAATTTTCGCGCCTACCTCACCATCAACGCCATTGTGTATGGCTTAGTCATCATCGGGTTGGTAGCGGCGATGGTCTTCCCCAACCTGAACGCAACTCAGGTAGCCATCCAGGAAGACAACGGAACGGCGGATCTTGTCCGATCGCTATTCAATAACCCGTGGCTGTTCTCGCTGACCATCCTGGGAGTCAACGTCACAAGCGGCGCACTATTAATCGTACTCCCTTCGCTGATCGTTCCCTTCGCTGGCATCGCCATATTTGCGTATAAGACGTTCACTCTCGGTTTAGTGATGGCTCCGACTACCAAGATTATGGCGGTGGCACTGATCCCGCACTCGCTGACAATACTCATCGAATTCCAAGCTTACGCCCTCCTGATGTTTGGCGCATACATCCTGGGTCGGTCTTGGGTTCGCCCCGCAACCATCGGGACTCGGAGCCATCGTCAGGGTTACGTCCGTGGGCTGGAACAGCTCGGTTGGCTGAGTCTGTCCACACTCCCACTGTTCATCGTCGGTGCGATCTGGGAGGCGTTCTCGCTCCGCTACCTGGTTCATCCGCTGACCCAATGGTTGTTGTAGCCAGTAGTAATGCACCGCCCACCATTGTTTCGGTGCGTTAGCTCAAGATTGACCACCCGAATCTAAATGTGGTCATTCACAATGCTGGCATCATGCGATCGGAATCCGTTCAAGCCAGTAGGGTGGGCACTGCCCACAAAGCCTTACTGTGAGAGGTTTTACAGAATGGTGGGCTGCGAGGTCTGTGTATTTAGCAATCTTACTGCTACCGCTACTGTGAATCTATTCAGACCAATCACTTAGGAATAAGAATTAAATAACTCCGGTGATGTGTCGTACGGGCGAACGGCCGTTCGCCCCTCCAAACGATTCAATATTCGATCTTAATTTAATCCACGATCCTTAGGAAAATGATCATGGCTAAATATGTTGTTTTGGGAGCGACAGGACAGACTGGTTCAGCTACGGCAAATGCCCTGCTAGGACATGCAACGGTGCGTGTAGCGGTGCGCAATGAAAGCAAAGGTGCCGCGTGGAAAGCGCAAGGGGCTGAGGTTGCAATTGTCGAAGATATTGCCGATGTAGATGCCTTAGCTCGCGCTTTTGAGGGTGTGGCAGGCGCGTATGTTCTGAATCCGCCTGATTATGCCTCAGATGATTTGTTCGCACGGGCTGAGCAAGTGATTTCAGCCATCGTTGAAGCGGCACGACGAGCACACTTGTCGAAAATTGTTGCTCTGTCCTCCGTTGGAGGGCATCTCCCGCGAGGAACTGGCAACATTCTGACTGCCTACAGGATGGAAGAAAAACTCAAAAGCTTGCCAACTGAGGTCGCGATTGGCTTCGTGCGGGCGGCGGGGTTTATGGAAAACTGGCGATCGCTTTTGCCGATGGCAAAACAAACCGGGAGGTTGCCGTCTTTCTATGCTCCGCTAGATCGGGCGATGCCGATGGTCTCCGCGATCGACATCGGTCAGACCTGTGCAGATATGCTGATGCAAGAGTGGCAAAGCACACAGGTCTGGGAACTTCACGGTTCACGCCCTTTAAGTCCAAATGACGTTGCCGCCAGTTTTAGCAAAGCCCTAGAGCGCGATGTTCAAGCGATTGCCCTGTCTGAGCGTGAATGGTCTTCAGTGCTGGCACAAATGGGGAACAGCCCCGCCTCTGTCCGCTCGTATAGTGAGATGATCCGCGCCTTCAACGATGGAACGCTAGTCTTCGAGGGAAATGGGATAAACAGGATTCAAGGAAAAACCACGATCGATGAAGTTGTCCATTCTTGGTTGAGCAGCAATAGTCTAAGTTAAAGCCGATAATAGTCGCCGAACAAAGCATTAATGCGTCATACAGTCGCAACCTATGAACGACTCGACTGTGCGTTCAATAATGCAGGTGCTGAATCACCCAGAAAACCACTACATGAACAAGCGATCGCGTGTTTGAAAGATTATGTTGTCAACACCATAAGAATCTGGAAGAAATCAAGCATTGGAACTCAGTACGCTTCAAATCAATACAACGAAATTAATGCTAGGAGAAGCACGATGATACTTCAAGACAAAGTGGCGTTAGTCACTGGCGGAACTTCAGGAATTGGTCGTGCAGCGGCGATCGCGTATGCCCAACAACAAGCAAAGGTGGTAGTGGTGGGTCGTCGAATGGATGAAGGTGAAGAGACAGTTCGATTGATCAAAGAAGCTGACGGAGAGGCTATTTTTGTGCAAGCAGATGTTACGAAAGAAGCCGATGTTGAAGCAATGGTTGATAAAGCGGTTGGCGTTTTTGGTCGGTTAGATATTGCATTTAACAATGCAGGAACGGTCGGCGAAAATCCCTCTTTGATTGAGCAAACAGAAGCAGAATACGATCGCATGATGAACGCCAATGTCAAAGGCGTTTGGTTGTCGATGAAGTATGAAATTGCTCAGATGTTGAAACAGGGAAGTGGTGCAATCATCAATACGGCATCTGCGAATGGAGTCATTGGACTTCCTGGCGTACCTCTCTACACCGCGAGTAAACATGCAGTAGTAGGCTTAACAAAAGCGGCTGCGCTCCAATATGCCAAAGCGGGTATTCGCATCAATGTCGTTGCACCAGCGGCAATCGAAACAGATATGTTTGAAGCAGCGACAGGTGGGCAGGATGAAGCCAAAGCTTACATAACAGGGCTTCACCCGATCGGACGAATTGGAACACCGCTTGAAGTTGCAAATGCAGTCCTGTTTTTATCATCTGACCTGGCATCATTCGTAACAGGTGAAACATTGATGGTGGATGGTGGGTTTGTAGCGCAGTAGTCGATCGACAGTGCGACACGTTTGATACAGCACTTCAAGCGACTCACTCAAGTAACACTGAAATAGATCCACTAATTCCATGTTCATGTTGTTGTCAACCTGCCCACAGTTCCGGTGATGGTGTTCGCAGACGCGTCCTGAACGTTCAGCACCTGGATGAAAGGAATCGATCACTATGAAAGATTTTTCTGATCACTCGCGAGAACAAAACCTGGACAAGGCAATTTGGTCCGCTCAACCCCGGTCAGACCGATCTCGTAGGCGACGGCGATCGCCCTGGATCATCTCCGGCATCCTCGTCGCAGTTCTAACCATCATCGGCATTGGCACTGCGGCTTTCCAGTTCGGATTACCCTGGTGGACGCAGGCGGGAGACCACAATCACCTGTACGAAAGCGATGCCGGTTCCCTGCGTTATCAGGTTCACCTGCCGCCTCAGTACGATGGCATGACTCAACTGCCCGTAATCATGGCGATTCACGGCTGCGGCATGACGGGTTATGGATGGAATTCGATGAAGGCCACGACGCAGTTCAACAGTTTGGCTGACCGCGAAGGTTTCATCGTCGTCTACCCGACACAACGGATATTCCGCAGCGCGATCAACTGCTGGAACTCGTCTGACCCACGGGAGCAGCACCGCTACAGCGGAGAACCGGCGCTGCTTGCTAGCATTGCCCGACAGGTGGTCGAGAAGTACAACGCAGACCCAGCCCAAGTGCATGTCGCGGGTGCCTCGTCGGGTGCGGGGACTGCCGTTATTCTCGCTGCGACCTACCCCGATGTTTTTGCAACGGCAACATCGATCGCAGGGGGTGAGTACGGACTCAACCAGGTAAACCAAGACGACCCCGATTCCACGCCACCGGACTACACGGCACGTCAGGCGTGGTCGCAGATGGGCGATCGGGCGCGGCAGGTGCCGCTGCTCGTCATCCAGGGCGAGAAGGATACCGTCGTTCCGCCCATAGTTGCCACCCGTCTGGTTGCACACTGGATTGCGGTGGGTGACTTTGTGGATGATGGTTTACTCAACGACAGCCTAAACCTGGTCGAAAAAACGACGACGGTGCCTTCACAACAGGGCAGGCATTCCTACACACACACCACCCTCGCTGCGCCGGATGGTGCGTCTGTCGTCGAGTTGTACCTCGTCCAGGATATGGGACATGCCTGGTCAGGTCCTGCTGGAAACGGCATTTACATCGATCACGCCGGTCCCGATGCCAGTGCCATAGTCTGGAATTTTGCCAAGCGCCATCCGCAAGAAACTCCATACGAATCTGAAAGAAATTGAGTGTTGAAACTAACTTCACTCAATTAAAGGAAGTCATCACCATGTCTAAAGTATCTTCTAACCACCCACAAAAGCCCCCTGTCGCGATCGCACCAAACAGAGTCTCCCGTCCGGGTTGGCCTGAGATTATCGTCGGACTCGTCGTCTATTTAATCGTAGGGTTCGGAGGCGTCCGGCTGTTCGAGCAATTCGGTCTTGACCCCGTGGTTCACGGTCTGATCTTGACTGCATGGACTGGCGTCGCCACGCTGATCGCGTTCGCAGTGGCTGCGCGGCTGCGGATTCGTTCCCTGAGTGCCTTCGGCGTGCGTCGAACCTCCGGACGCTGGCTCCTGATCAGCGTCGGAGTAGGACTGGTTGCCTTCGTGCTCAAGAGTCTGGCGATGCTAGCTTGGGTTCAGATCACTGGGGACACGAACAATGTCCAGGATGTTTACGGAGATGGCGCTGGCGGCGGGTTACTGTCTCTAGTTTTGAGCACGGTGTTCATTGCCGTCTTCTCACCGCTTGGTGAGGAACTGCTCTACCGAGGCATTGTCACCAACGCGCTGCTGCGCTACGGTCCATTCGTTGGGGTCGTGGGCAGCACTGTGATCTTCGCTCTCATGCATGGGATCAACAACATCTTTCCCGCTGCTGTGGTGGCTGGTCTCGCCACTGCCGAGGTTTTCCGCCGCAGCGGATCGATCTGGCCCGGTCTCGTCGTCCACTTCGTTTTTAACCTGCCCTCGTTCCTGTTGATGGTGTTGTTCAGCAGCACGGGCTAATAGGACAGATCATCTGGAGATTAAACCAATGGCAATTCTGAAACAATTCGGGATTTTATTTGTATTGGGCAGTGTGGGAATTGTGATGTTCACGATCACGTCTATTCCTTTAATCGAGCAACAGTTAGCAAAACTATCTCCAGAAAAACTGGAAACAGTGCCTCCATTGTGGATTTTAATGCTTCTGCAAGGACTACAGTATTCAATTCTACTGGCAATCAGCATTCTGATCGGCATTGGCTGTGCCTATCGCGTTGGATTACGCTCTCATTTGATTGATCATTGGGTGTTTCATACCGCTAAGTCTCTATCTTTTGCTGTTGAGATGAAGTGGAGCTTGGGTTTGGGCGCAGCGGCGGCGATTGTTCTCTTTTTGCTCGATCGGTTGATGCAACCTGCCCTACCTGAAGCACTACGGGCAGCCAATAATACAGAACGAAGTTGGTTGAATTTGCTCACAGCAATGTCCTATGGCGGCATCACTGAGGAAATTTTGATGCGTTGGGGTTTAATGTCGCTGCTTGTTTGGATTGCGTGGAAAGGTCTAAAACAAGGCGTTACAATGCCGAGCCAAGGAATTTATCAAGGTGCGATCGTTCTAGCCGCGTTAGTATTTGGACTACTACACCTGCCAGCGACTGCCGCGATCGTTCCCCTCACGACCGTTGTGATTACTCGAGCATTGTTACTGAATGGGATTGCGGGAATTGCGTTTGGCTGGCTCTTTTGGCAATATTCGCTAGAAGCTGCAATGTTAGCCCACATCAGCGTTCATGCTTTTACCTCTGTTCTTAGCGGTTTACTGGCAAGGTTGGCTTAAGTTTTGAAATGGATCCCATAGGGCTATCGCTGCCCACAAAGCTTTACCGTGAAAGGTTTTACAAAGAAAGGCTTTAAAGATGGTGGGCGATGCCCACTACTTGAATTGATGCTCAACTCTACAGTTTTAAGGTGGTCAATCAAATGATTCAGTACAAAGATTTTGCGCCTCGGATTACTGAACGAGGCCCCTTTGGCGGAGCTTCCGATTACGAATCCTTCTCTGAGGTTGTGAGGGAGGTCAATCAGTGGATTGCAAGTACAACGATCCAGGTGATCAACGTTGAAACTGTTGTGTTACCCGATCGCATCGAAGGCACAAACGATGATGTCTACGGAGTAACGGTCAGTCATGGTGTTTACCCAGTGATGATCAGCCAGGGCGTTACAGTCAATTACTTTCAATGTGTGCGTGTCTGGTACAGAGAATAAACTTCACCGGAGAAGAAATAATGAAACGATTTACCTTATTCACGTTCCTGTACCTCGCGCTTGGATTCTACGTGCTAAAACTGGCTGGGAGGGGCGCTGGGGCTGGTGGGTCGGGTGGCCAGGTTTCACTAAACGATATAGCGCGAGCTATCTCTTTCCGCCACCAGACGTCATGATTATTAGCCACTTTCCTGATGATCCAGCTTGGCAGCTTTTACCGCAACCCATGTCTCGCGGAGACTTTCTACGGCAACCCATGTTGCACCCTAATTTCTTTGCTCAAGGATTGAAACTCATCTCATCGACGCGATCGCAAACGGATGTTCGAGACAATGCTGTGATCCAGCTTCAAACTCCAAATCAGCGATGGTTAATGGCGAGTTATGGGGTCAAGGGAAGTGGGCAAGCTGAAACCTGTTCCGAGCAAATCAGCCAAGCCTCTCAGTTGTCTTGTTCTTTACCGGGTACCGGCACTTACGAAGTGCGCTTGTTTAGCGGCAATCAACAGTATGGGCAATACGAGTACGTCGGGCAACTGGAATTCAACAAAGGTTAGTTATTGGGGGTAGCTGACGGACTCAATAACATTAGGAAGTGCCCAGAAAGCGGTGTGAGATCTTACCCTGGAAGATGGGGCTGGCACGTTCAGCCCTCGCTCGTCCTCATGAACTTAAACGCATGGTCAGTACTTCTCTGCGATCGCTCAATGGTCCGCCTAAAACCTCTATCTGGCAGCGTCGCCTTTGGGGGTTGCGGTTTCTCTTTCAACCGCTTGAAACAATCGAAGCACGCCGTCAAGCCTATGGGGATGATTACCGCGTCTCTCAACCCGATGCAAAACCTGCTCTGGTTTACTTCAGCAGTCCCCAGGCATTAGAAGCTATTTTTACTGCCAAGCCTGAGCAGCTCAGTGCAGGACGCGGTAATCAAATCCTGCAAGAACTGATTGGAGAACACGGGATTGCCTTGCTGGAAGGAGCCGCACACCAACGGCAGCGGCAGCTTTTGATGCCCCCGTTTCATGGCGATCGAATGCGTTCCTATGCCCAGGTCATTCAATCCATCACCACTGAAGTCATCCGTTCATGGCAGGTTGGCACCACCTTTGCAGTGCGCCCAATCATGCAGTCCATTTCCCTGCAAGTAATTTTGCGGGCGGTGTTTGGGCTGGAGGAAGGACAACGGTATGAGCAATTGCGTCAGACTATGAGCCGGATGCTGGACGGCTTTGGCTCACCCCTGGGTGCGATGTTTTTGTTCTACCCGTTCTTACAGCAGGAATGGGGATGGAGTCCCTGGGGAAAATTTTTGCAACGACGGCAGCAGGTTGATGATTTGCTCTATGCCGAGATCCGCGATCGCCGCAATCAACCTGACAGCGACCGAACAGACATTCTGGCACTACTGATGGCAGCCCGTGATGCTGAAGGGCAACCGATGAGTGATGTGGAGTTACGGGATGAACTGATTACCCTACTGTTTGCTGGGCATGAAACGACTGCCTCTGCCTTAGCCTGGGCACTATACTGGATTGTCTCCCTGCCAGATGTGAAAACCAAATTACTGGCAGAAATTGAGGCACTGGGCACTGATGCTGACCCAATGGCGATCGCCCGCTCACCCTATCTGCAAGCGATCTGTCAGGAGACATTGCGGCTATATCCGATCGCGCTCAGTGCGTTTCCACGGACTGTTAAGCAACCGATCGAGATTGCAGGCTATGAATTGGAACCGGGAACGGTGATTATGCCATCCATCTATCTGGCGCACCACCGGGAGTCCGTCTATCCAGAACCGAAGCAATTTAGACCTGAACGGTTTTTAGAGCGGCAATATTCACCCTACGAGTATTTACCTTTCGGTGGCGGCGATCGCCGCTGCATTGGTGCGGCGTTTGCCCTCTTTGAAATGAAACTCGTGCTGTTTCAAATGGTGTCTCATTTCCAGATGTCGCTGGTTAACTCCAAACCCATCCGCCCAATCCGTCGCGGTATTACCGTTGCTCCCTCCGATCGTCTCCGGATGAAAGTGACAGGCGTTCGTCATAGCAACAGAGGGCATTAGGATCAAGTTAAGTATCACTGTTCCTCATCCTCTTTTTGATTGCTGGGTTAACCTGGCTGGGAGTGCTGGCGCGTCTACCTCGCCCTACCCTGCGTGCCGTTGGGCTGGGAGTTTTGCTGTTTGCCATCCTCTGGATTGCCTTTAGTGCATTGGCACAGATGACTTGGCTTCAGTAGTGGCTGATTCCAATTCGGCTCAGAGTGTGGGTGCCGGTGGCGATCGCCTGTTTCCCGTGGTTTCTGGCAGCGGGAATCGTGCAAGAGAATATTGGGGTCGGCAAACGCCTTCTCTGGTGGCTGGGACAGAGCGTTGCTTTGATTGGCGGCTTCGTGTTGACGCTCAATTTTCTCCCTCAATTGGGATTTATGTTTTTGCTGTTGCCACTATTTCCGCCTCTGATGGGAATCTTGTCTCTGGTTGCAGGTTTGTTGAATCGAGCATGGATCTATGCGATCGGCTCTGCTTTATTCTTCGGTTGGTTATTGGCAGCAGGTTTTCCCCTGTCTGCTTGATATCAGCAGAATTGATCATAAGACCGTTAGAATTTTGGCAATGAGATCAAATCCGAAAAACCAATGCCAAAGTTCACTGCTTTTGAAAAACAGTATCCAATCATCCACCGTTTTGTTGAAGAAATTGGCTGGATCGAAATTGGGCAGCATGAGATGATTTCTGCCTTTGTCCGAGCATACGATCTTGGTGGCACTGTTTATGAAGGCAAGGATAGCTACCCCAGCATGGAAGATGCACTTCAAGATCTGGAAGCAGGAATTAAAGCCTATTTAGAGGAGCATGGCATTTAGCAGCGATCGATGATTGTTCACGGGTTTCATAATGTGGCTTTAATCCCTCTTCCAATTCCCCTTCAAGACATTATTGAATTCCTTCAGCAGCTTGTTTCGATTCCATCGGTTGAGTCGGAGCAGGCGATCGCCACCTGCATTTCTGAAAAACTCACTGCTCTTGGGTTCGAGCCACACTTGATCGGAGATCCGGAGCATCCTTCCGTCATTTGTCATCATCAAGCGACAACTGCAACGAAAACAATCTGGCTACAATCCCACCTTGATACCGCTCCAGTCGGCGATCGCTCTCAATGGCAATACAACCCATTTGCTGGAACAATTGTCGGCGATCGCATTTACGGCAGAGGGGTGGCTGACTCGAAAGGGGCGATCGCTGCCAGTCGAGCGACACTCAAAGCAGGTTGTTTGGTGATAACTGATGTGCCAATGGTGGCAGCAGCGTCGGATCACACCTGCTTGCGGTATCTGGGCTGTAAGGTAACTCCCCTGATCAATGATCCTCATGTCACGACGGCACCCGATGCAGAGCAAGCCTTTTGGCAGTATCAGGACTGGCAGGAGGCATTGAGCAAGTGCCCCGATGGATGCATTCTGGTGATCGGCTATGCACCCTCCATTTTGTTAGCCGTGTGTCAAGCCATTCAGCCTACCCTGGTGATCGGGATGCCAATTGGGTTCAGCCATGCCCCGATCGCCAAACGTCAATTGATGCGATCGGGTGAGCCTTTTATTACGATCGAAGAGGCGTTAGGGGGTGGACTACTGGCAGCGACAGCACTGAATTCGCTCGTAGTATCCTTAATTGCAGAACCTGATTGTCACTGTTATTGGAAAACTTAACGAGCTTGTTCAGCTTCTCTCATCTCTAAATTCTGGAGTACTTCTTGCATCCTCTGAGGTGACACACGGCGTTGTAAGGAAGTTAAACAATGCCCAGTACTACTGCCATTGTCAAGCAACGGCTGACTTTGCAGTTGTCGCAACGCATTAATACAAGAAGGACAATCGCAACCAAACAACTCAGCAGCAGCGTCGCTCTCTGCTTCGCTAAAATCAAGCATTGCAGTTTCACCAGAAGCTAAGTCCGCTGATGCGATCGCAATCCCTTTTTGATGTCGAACTGTTGATAATTCAAGTTCACGGTCAGAGGGCAAATCACAAGTAGACTGACTGGTAAGCACAGTTGAAGAACTTGTGTCAGCCGCAGATGCTAATTGCGCCAGAATTCCAAAAGCCAATACTGAACCCATTAGGGTTGGAATTGTCATTAACTTTAAGCTTAGGCGAAGATTCATGTAAACAGGCTCCTCAAACTGAAAGTTGAATTTAGTATAGATTCAATTTGTCATTTGAGATCTTGCTAACTTGGAGCAACACACTCAAACCAAGACAAATTTAGCGTAATATCACTAAACTGACTGCACTGAACAAATACTCCAGCACCTGATTATGAATCAATTTGCTTAGAAAGCAGGAAATCTATAGAAGTTCTTCGGCTTCGGTGCATCGGGCATAGGAACACCCCGTTGAAGGCAAGGGGCGATCAGATGGAGATGCTGAGGACGTTAAGAACGATTTGCCTGGTTAGGTTTCGTGAGCAAGGACGGCATGTGTTTTACCACTTGCAGGATGATCATGTCTTCAGTTTCTATCAGGCTGTGGTCGAGCATTTAGATGAGTCTGAGGGTTAAGGGACTTATCGTTTACCAAACCCCTGACCCCGGAGAGCCTGTGACCAGACCAGCAACTCGCCATCTAGCCCACCCGCCGCCAGTTGATGTCCCTGCGGGTGCCAGGTAAGGCAGGAGAAGCCACTGGATGCACCTGTAAGCGATTGAATCAATCGGGTGCCCCGATGCCAAAGGGCAACCCAACCATCCTCTACTGCCGATGCCAGTAAAAGGGAATTCGGCTGAAAGGCGATCGCCTGCACCATCCCTTGATGATTACCCAGAATCCGGCTTGCCCAACCCACGCGCTCATCGCGATCGCGCTCCCACACAACAACAGCGGCTCCGCTACAGGATGCCAACAGTGGCGCACCGATACTGGTAGGAACCTCAGACCATGCCAGTTGCCGCACTTTACCCGGAAAGCCGCGCATCAGCCACGGAGCCGGATTACCCCACTCCATTACGCTTAGAGTACTGTCGAGATTACCCTCAGCGATGAACTGATTATCGGGCGACCAGGCGATCGCCACCGTTGCTGAGGGAATGTCTAATGCCTCTGCTTCTGCATCCCAATCGTTTGTATTCCAGACTCTTGCCCCCTGATAGCCTGCCAGAGCCAGATATTTCCCGTCTCTACGCCAATCTAAATCCAGAACCGTTGAAGCCTCGAAGTTAAGCGTCGTCACAACGTTCTGCGTATCAGCATCCCAAATCTGCACATACTTGCCCAGACTGAAGGCAAGCTCATGGGTTGTCGGACACCAGCACAGGCGATCGACCCAAACGGATTTGTTTTCTAACGTGGTGATCAGTTCTGGCGCACCCGATTGAAGCGACCAGATTTTGACCTGCCCATCTTGCCCCCCGATCGCCAAAAATTGCCCATCATGGGAAAAAGCAAGGCAATCGACGGAGTACCCCGTTTCCCTCTGGAGAAGAGTAGATTGGAAACCCGGCAGGCTAATCAATACCACTTCTCCAGCCGCCGAACAAGCTGCTAAGGAGCGCCCATCGGTTGACCAAGCGATCGCAGTGACATAATCTGACAATCCACCCCGCCAAACCTGCTTAAACTCCTGCTGACTAATCGTCCTCGCCATCCCCACCCCCTATTCCCCACTCCTACACCAAACACCCCCGAAACCCCTCCCTCAACTCCCCTTCATCCAAATTGCGACCGATGAAAACCAGTTCATTCTTGCGGGTTTCGTTGGGCTTCCAGGGGCGATCGGCTCTGCCATCAAACAGCATGTGAACCCCCTGGAATACAAATCGATTGTCTTCGCCCTCAATGTTGAGAATGCCTTTCATCCGGAAAATATCGGGTCCCTGATTGCGTAACAGTTCGCCCATCCAGGTATTCAGTCGCTCAAAGTTCAACACACCGGATTCCGCAATTGCCACCGAACCTACAGTTTCATCATGTTCGTGAGCATCCTCGCCTAAGAAATTGGGGTCAATTTCCAGAGCGCGACTGAGATCAAAAGCTCCGACTCCCAGGATGCTATCCATTTCCACTTGAGCATCTTTGGTGCGGTAGATTTTCGCCATTGCATTCATCGATCGGATGCGTTGCTCTAATTCATCCAATTCGGCAGGCGTTACTAAATCGGTTTTGTTGAGCAGGATTACATCAGCAAACGCAAGTTGCTCGATCGCTTCATCCGCATCCCAGTGCTGGTGAATATGCTTGGCATCCACAACCGTGACAACGGCATCCAGGCTGGTTTGCGATCGCACATCTTCGTCCATAAAAAAGGTCTGGATTACAGGAGCGGGATCTGCCAACCCAGTGGTTTCAATCACGAGATGGTCAAACTTGTTGCGGCGCTTCATTAAATTGCCAATGATACGAATCAAGTCACCCCGTACCGTACAGCAAATGCAGCCGTTATTCATCTCAAAGATTTCCTCATCTGCATCAATCACCAACTGATTGTCAATGCCCACCTCGCCAAACTCATTGATGATGACGGCAACTTTCTTGCCATGTTCATGAGTCAGGATGCGGTTGAGAAGTGTCGTCTTCCCAGCACCCAAATAACCCGTAAGGACGGTTACAGGGACAGAACTTGGAATATCGGCAGTTACCATCGGTCATGCCTTTTTGCTTAAAGAATGATAATCATTCTCAAATTATAAGTAAAAGCCAGGATTCAGCAAGTGTTTTGGGTTGAGGCGGAGTTCTGGCAATTTAGGGGTGAGGAAACCGAACTTTAGCAGGTGAGAAGGTGTGTCAGAATACCGACAACTCACTGATGCAGTAATTTCCAATGCCACCTACACCATCCGACCCGCCAGCCAACAAGGTAGCTGATGCAGCGATCCGATTTTTCTGGGGTGCTGTCATTGGCTGCTTCCTGGCTTTAATCCCCCTCTCCTATGGTTGGTATTATCTTTCAGACGTTACGACAACCCAGATCTTTTCCCTTATTGCGTTTGGGGTGCTGGGAGGAATTGTCGGCATATTTAGCACTCTCCGGCAAATGGGTCATTTCTTCGACTCCATTCCCTGGTTCTGAGTTTAATGCTGGAAATTAAGCTCGTAGAAACGGTAATACGATCGCTGCCACTTCACTCGCCTCTTCCTCATGCATACCCAGTGTTCCCGGCAGCCGAACGGATTCAATATTGGATAATGTCGCCAGGGCTTCCATTTCAGCCTTTGATTGAGGTGGGGATTGTTCGCCTATGACAACCAGAGTAGGCATGGTGAGCGTGCAGCGAAGCTGATCCGTAACGGATCGCCCCACTGTCAAAAACTCGTCTCGATTAGCCATCGGGTCCAGGGTGCCCGTCACAAAGGCGGCTGGGGCGAACCGTGCCCCCGGTTGCTGAGTAATTTGGTGCTTTGCTTTTATAAAGTCTGGGGTAAGCCGTGCTTCATTCACAAACACATGGCGACGATACATGAATTTGAGAAAACTGGGAGTCGTATTTAACCCGTAGAGGAATTGCCCCAGACCGGGCGATCGCACCAGTTCCCGCACCCCATCCCGTACAGGTGTTGGCGCACCCATCGCGCATAATGGTCCCTTCCAGGTGGGCGCTATCAGTGCCAGTTTTGAGACAAGGTTTGGCTGTTGAGCAGCTTGCATCGCGTACCCAGCCGCATGACCCGCCGCAACGACAGCAGTAGGCTGATCAAATTGAGATTGAAGGAAATCTTGTAGGAGTTGGCGGTAGAGGGCAGGTTGATAATCTAGGGCAGGACGATCGCTCTGTCCAAAACCTAACCAGTCCATTGCAACCACTTGAAAGTGTGGGGCTAACTGTTCGGCAATTCCCTGCATTTCGCCACGAGTGGAAACGGTGCTAAAGGCAGGGAGAAGCAGAACTGGATTGCCACTGCCGCGTGTTTCGTAGGCGATCGCAAAAGTCTGATCCTGCCATTGCCACTGGAATGTGTGAACAGTTCCGCCAATTTGAGCCGATTTAGACCTGAGTGTTGTCGTCATGGTTGCACCTCATACATTGCTAATCGAGAATATTGAATGCCGTGTTTAGCGGATACTCAACTTCGTTGGCTCAAACTCCTGGCACTGTGCTAACTCTTGCCGCAACTGTTCCGGGTTAAGATTCCGTCCAATCAGTACGATTTGATTACTGGGTGGGGTTGTCCAGGATTCCACCTCCAGGCTACATCGCTTCCCACTCAGTTGAAAGATGTGTTTCATCTGGCTTTCTTGAAACCAGAGAATGCCCTTTCCCCGAAAGACATTAGTAGGGAGATGGTCAAGGAAATTTTGAAATTTTGTGAGAGAAAAGGGGCGATCGCTGACAAAGGACACCGCTACAAATCCATCATTCTCTAAATGCTCGGAGTGGTGATGGTGATGAGCATGGTGATGAGCATGGTGATGAGCATCATGATGGTGATGAGTATGTTTCGTTTCCGGTTGATTCAGCAAGTCTGCATAGTGTTCTGGATCGTTATACCCAACATCTAAAATCAACGGTAAGGGAACCTCTCCTCGTTGACATCGAATTAGTCTAGCTCCCTGTTTCACGCTATGAATATACTGCTCCAACTCATCTACCTGTTCCATAGGTACTAGATCTGTTTTGTTAAGCAGCAGGATATCCCCGTAAATAATTTGATTGAGTGCAGCATCGCTATCAAAATGGTCTGGTGTGAAGGTTTCTACATCAACCAGAGTCAAGACGGAATCTAAACGCGTCAGATCTCGTAGCTCTGTACCCAAAAACGTCAGCATGATGGGAAGTGGATCGGCAATTCCTGTTGTTTCAATCACCAGATAATCGATCGCGTCTTCCCGTTCCAAAACTTTGTACACCGCATCAACTAAATTCTCATTGATGGTGCAGCAGATACAGCCATTGCTGAGTTGCACCATATCTTCATCGATCGACATCAGCAGTTGACTATCAATGTCTATATCGCCAAACTCGTTCACCAGCACCGCAACTTTGAGATCCTGCCGATTTTTAAGGATCTGGTTGAGTAAGGTGGTTTTACCACTGCCTAAAAATCCAGTGATGATGGTCACTGGCATTCCTCGCTTAGGAATGTGTAAGGATGCTTGACTAGAAACCATTCATTTCTCCTGTTGATGATTGCTTTTGAACGCTTGAACTAAATCGCTTTGCTCAATCTCAGCGATCGCTTTGTGAATTTTGAATTGTTGAATCGGTTGCGTCAGAATAGTTACTGCTGTTTCAATTGGCGGGCATCCTGGTTCTTTACATTGAAGTTGGCTAATCGAGATGGTTGTTTCCTGATCGAGTCGTAGTAATTCATCAATCCAGGTTTTAAGTTGTTGAACTTTAGCGGGTTCAGTCTTTGATTGATTCTGGGTAAATAGGTTCATGCCTTATTGCCTCAAATAATCTGTCTGTAAATCTTCTCTACTGAGTCAGTGCATTAAAACGTGGCAATGCCATTGCAAATAGAAAGATCACTAACTGGGTTGCCACAATACTGGGACCTGATGGCAAATTAAATCCGGCTGAAATCAGCATCCCAACCATTGCACTCATTGCGCCTAACCCTGCTGATACAGCGACATAGTGAGTAAAGGTACGGCTGAGCAATCGGGCAGCACAGGCAGGAATCACTACAAAAGCACTGACGAGCAGCACCCCGATCGCCTTAATCGAAATTCCTACGACCAATGACAGCAAGACAATAAATGCAGTTCGGTGAATGGATACGGAGACTCCACGGGCGATCGCCAACGGTTCGTGCAGCGTTAGCAACATCTGCGTTCGCAGGGTTAATCCAACGAACATCAAACAGACGATGAGCAACAACCCACTCAGGATTAGGTCAAATTCTCGAACTGCCAGAATGTCGCCAAACAGGAGGTTATTCAGCCCGCCTTTGTACTGCCCGACAAAACTGAGGGTAATGATGGCGATCGCCAACGAGGAGGAATAAATGATATTTAGCAGCGCGTCTGTCCATAAACGAGTACGTTCCAGTAGGTAAGACACAGCTAAAGCAAAAACAACCGCGAACGGTAGCAGCACAAACGAGGGATTGAGTCCCAGTAGAAAGCCAATGCTGATACCGAGTAAGGCAGAATGCCCCAGCGCATCGCTGAAAAACGATAACTGTCGCAGAATAGTAAAACTGCCCAAAAGCCCACCCATAATGCCAGTCAAGATACCGCTCAGGAGTGCCCGTTGCATGAAGGGGAGTGAGAAGAGTTCGATGATGCGGGTGAGTTCGGTAGGCATATGGGAAATGGGGAAGTGGGGAGTGGGGAGTGGGAAGAATAGGAAATAGGAATAGTTTTTTGGGGTGTATAAGATGGGGAATGGTAAAATTCAGTCTTATCAGGATTTGGAGGTTTGGCAGCAGGGGATGACTTTGGCAGAAAATTGCTACCGCGTGACAAAAACATTTCCGAAAGAAGAAGTTTATGGCATGGTTTCACAAATTCGGAGAGCAGCGGTTTCAATTCCAGCCAATATTGCTGAAGGCTACGGACGGGAGTATCGAAATCAATACATTCAATTTCTTCGGATTGCTCAGGGTTCTCTAAAAGAATTAGAAACTCATCTTTTACTTGCTATCCGGGTTGAATTAATCACCATGCAAATAGGGCAACCACTCCTCGCTCAATGTGAATCTACAGGTAAATTACTCCGTGCCCTCCTCCGCGCCCTCCAAAAAACTCAATAAATTAGTCCCCACCCCCCACTCCCTACTTCCCCCTTGATGCCGATGATGATAGCGAACAAACTCTGAACCATAGGCAGCAGAGAGGTTGTCGGGTGAAAGGGCAATCTCTGGAGTTCCCTGGCAAAGCAGGGTGCGGTTCATGCAGAGGACGCGATCGCAGTTTCGGCGCACCATATCTAAATCATGAGAAATTTGCAGAATTGCCCAGCCTTGCTCTCGTTTAAGTTGATAGAGCAATTGGTAGAATTCTGACTCCCCCCGCACATCTAATCCCGCCGGAGCTTCATCCAGGATCAACAGGCGACGGGGACGCACCAGACAGTACGCCAGAAGGACACGCTTCGTTTCACCACCCGACAATCCACTAATCAGATGATGGCGGAGATGGTCTACTTCAACTCTGGTGAGTGCTTCGCGCACTGCATACTGACGTTTTCGGCGGTTCGACCAGGGGACTTGAATGCCCAGCTTATCCCATCCCAGTCCCACCAGTTCTTCGACGGTGATGGGAATACGGCGATCGAACAAAAAGTTTTGTGGCAAGTAAGCAATCTGTTGACGAATGGAAGGTGAAAGAAAACCTTGTCGAGACAGAGGTTGTCCCAGGATGCAAACGTGTCCTGCTTGCCGGGGCAGAATCCCCAGAATCGCTTGCACAAGCGTTGTTTTGCCTGCTCCATTAGGACCAACGATCGCCGTGTCGGTTCCTGCTGCCAGAGAGAACGAAACATCTTGCACGGCTGCAAAGGTTTCCCGATAAACCGTGAGTTGTTCGACTGATAACACGATGTCTTGCAAACTCACCTCCTAAAACCTGATCCCAACTCGTTTGGGCACAAGTGCGATCGGTTGAGTTGACCAGAGCGGCAGGAAAGATTGGGTGGATTGTCCTGTAAATGCAGTCGTCAGGGCTTGCACGTTGCTTCGCATGGTGATCAGGTAATAGTCGGGTTGCAGGGCTTCAGGTCCTCCCGTTTCCATTGGGTCAAACGTGCTGACGCGTACATTCAAATCATTTGCCAGGGCTGCAAAGGCATCCTGCCCACCCTGAGGTTCAGTCAAGAGCGTCTTTAAATTGGTCGCCTGCACGGTATCTATCACCCGTTTCACATCATCTGGTGATGGGTTTTCTTCAGGTACGTCCACCAGAAAATTAGCTTTTAAGTTGTAACTCGCAGCAAAGTAAGGGGCGAAGTCGTGAAAAGCAACAAAAGTCTTTCCGGCGTAGGGTTGTAGCAGTTGGGTGGTTTCTGCATCCAGATCTCGTAACTTCTGAATGTAAGCGGCTGCATTGGCGGTATAAAGGTCTTTCCCTGCTGGATCAGCTGCAATCAGTCCATCCCGAATATTTTCGACCTGCTGAATTGCCCGCTTTGGATCAAGCCAGATATGAGGATTGTATTCCCCATGATCATGTCCATGTCCGGCTTCTGCCTGTTCATTTGCACCATGATCGTGGTCATGGTCGTGAGCCTCCCCTTCAATCGATTCCGCCGTAATCGTCTGTACGCCCTGACTGGAATCAATCACCTTCAGGTTGGCATTCCCAGCATTGTTAACCAGATCCTCCAGAAACTCCTCCATCTCCAGCCCGTTCTGTACCAACACATCGGCTTTCGCCAATCTCTGAGCATCTTCCGGCTTTGCCTGATAATCATGGGGACCGACATTGGTGGGTAACAGTTGGGTCACTTCTGCCCGATCGCCCGCTACGGCTTTTGTAAATTGAGTGATCGGTAAAAACGTTGTCACCACCTGCAACTCATCAGTTGTTGCGGCGGTCGGCGATTGTGCTGGTGAATCCGAGTTTGTTGAGGGTGCATTCGATGCACAACTTCCCAGGCTGAGCGCGATTGAAGATATCACAGCAATAGACAATCGACGCACAATTCCATTCAATTGATGTGTTTTTAGATCGGTCATCTAAACCATCCTTGTGTAGTTAAAAATCCTGAAAATATCAGGCGGACAACCATTCCCGACCCTTGTCACTGCCGTAACATCAACGCCACATCTTTAGCAAAGTAAGTCAAAATCAAATCCGCCCCGGCTCGCTTCATACTGGTCAGCGTTTCCAGAACCACTTTTTTCTCGTCAATCCAACCTTGTTCCGCAGCGGCTTTAATCATGGCGTATTCACCACTGACGTTATAGGCTGCAACAGGTAAATGAGTGTGCTGCTTGATCTGGCAAATAATATCCAGATATGCCAGCGCAGGTTTAACCATCACAATGTCGGCACCCTCTGCAATATCGAGAGCCACCTCCTTAATGGCTTCTCTCGAATTCGCGGCATCCATTTGATAGGTCTTCTTATCACCAAACTTGGGTGCAGAATCCAGAGCATCCCGGAACGGACCATAGTAGGCAGACGCATATTTGGCAGAGTAGGCAAGGATGCCCACATTGATCCAACCTTCTGCATCCAGTGCTTTGCGAATCGCACCCACGCGCCCATCCATCATGTCCGAAGGAGCCACAAAATCGGCTCCGGCTTCTGCCTGAACGAGTGCCTGTTTCACCAACACAGCAACGGTTTCATCGTTGAGAATTTTGCCATCTTGCACAATGCCGTCATGCCCCTCGCTGCTGTAAGGATCGAGGGCAACATCGGTAATAACCAGAATATTGGGGACAGCTTGTTTAATGGCTCTCACCGCACGAGGAATTAAGCCATCCGGGTTATAGCTCTCGGTTCCAGCATTGTCTTTCTGACTATAGGGGATTAGGGGAAATAGGGCGATCGCCCCAATCCCCAACTCATCCGCCTGCTTTACCTCATCCAGTAGCAGATCCAGCGTATAACGGTAGCAACCGGGCATTGATGTTACTTCTTCCCGTTGCCCTTCCCCTTCCATCACAAACAGCGGATAGATCAAATCTTCGACCCGCAATATAGTCTCCCGTACCATGCGGCGCAACGTTTCTGTCCGGCGCAACCGCCGGGGACGATGAGTCACTGGAGGAACAGGATGTTGGAGTGGCCTGGCATTGCTAGCTTGAAGAACTGATTTGTCCAACATAGAAGACTCAGAGGGTGACATACTGTAGAATGAGAATGATTATCATTCTACAGTATGTCCCGTGAAACGGAACTCCTACTTCCAGAAAAGCCACTCCCATTCCGTACAATCCTTGCCTCGCTTGACTCGGCAGCAACAATCCGTATGGTCTGGACTGGAGCAACAGTCTGATCCAATTTCGGCTCAAGCCTTATACCGTCTGTTGCAAGAACAGCAGGCGATCGGTCTGGCGACGGTTTATCGTGCTTTAGAAACCTTGAAGTTACACGGGTTGGTTTTGAGTCGTGCTGGGACAAACGGAGAGCTTCTCTACAGCCCAATGGAGCAGGACAAACACTACTTAACGTGCTTGCAATGTGGTCAGTCGTTCCCGTTAGAAACCTGCCCGGTTCAAGAACTAGAGGCACAATTGCAGCATTCTGCCTCATTCAAAATCTACTATCACACCCTGGAATTCTTTGGCGTTTGTTCTCCCTGCCAAATGCAACTGGGTTGATCAACCTTTTGAAATTTTCTGCTTCGGACTCTCAATCTAAGTCGCTTTTTGGATGGTTATTTGTGTTGCTTGCGATCGCTCATTTGTGAATATGTCCCAAATTCCCTTACCTCACTCCATTGATATTGCCATTGTTGGAGCCGGACCTCATGCGCTCACTCTGGTCACACATCTATTGCAAAAGAAAAAATCAATGCGAGGACGGTTCATCGTCTTCGACCCCAGTGGTCAGTGGATGCGCCAGTGGAACTATCAATTTGCAGCACTGGAGATTCCTCACCTCAGGTCGCCCGCCGCGCATCATCCTGCTCCTAACCCCCATGCCCTTCGCACCTTTGCCGAACACCGCTCCAACGAACTCTTTGCGCCCTACGATTTACCAGGAACCAGGCTGTTTCAAGATTTTTGTCAGGAGGTGATTCATCGCTGGCAACTGCAAACTTGTGTATATCCGGCTCAGGTGTTACAAATTCAACCCTTCAGCGATCGCCATTCTCGTTTTCATCTGGAATTATCGGATGGTCAAACGATCGTTGCTCGTCGGGTGGTGATTGCCAACGGTGGAGGACGACCTCATCTCCCAGAATGGGTTGAGCAGATTTCGCAGAATTATCCCAAGAATCGCTTACTCCACTCTCACCAAGTCGATTTGAGAGGATTGCATCTCCAAGGAGAACGGGTGCTGATCATTGGGGGTGGATTAACCAGTGGGCACTTAGCGGTCGGCGCGATTCAACGGGGCGCAGAGGTGATGCTGATGTCTCGTCGCAGCGTTTATGAGAAATTATTTGATGCTGACCCAGGCTGGCTGGGTCCCAAATACCTCAAAGATTTCTGGGCAGAACCCAATTGGTTCTCTCGCTGGCAGATGATTCAGCAGGCACGCAATGGTGGGTCCATGACTCCAGCCATGCTGACCCAACTCCGGCGATTGCAACGGGATGGGAAGATTACCTTCTACGAACAGTGCCAGGTATCCCAAGCTCAATGGATAAACAACGCTTGGCAAATTTGCTGCACCAATTCAGCGGTGCATGAGTGTATTCATCATCAACGTATCGATTGTGCTTCGCACACGCATTGCGAACGCATCTGGCTTGCAACCGGAAGCCAATTAGATACAACAACTCATCCCTTGCTCCAACAGGTTTTAAACACTCATTCCCTTGAGATCGTGAATGGTTTACCCGTTGTCGATGAATATCTGCGCTGGCAAGGTTGTGAACTATTTGTCATGGGTGGGTTAGCGGCATTACAAGTGGGTCCCACCGCACGTAATTTATCAGGCGCAAGAGCAACAAGCGATCGCATTGTTCCAGCACTCACAAAACCCAGCCTCTCACGAGTGTAGATTTCAGACCCTTGATTGGCTCAAGCTATCTCCAAGGAGGAGCGGAACAATTGCTCCATCGATTGTCAGCCCTAACCACATCATCTGTTGTGGATGAATAGTCTCCCCTGTGATCGCACATTGCTCATGTTGCTGTGCAATCGCCCTAAACGTCGCTCGAATATCCGACAGAGATAACAGTGGGAGATGAGAGGGCGATGCGAAGCAGTTCCCCCTTTGGAGTAATCGCCTATCCTCGACTGAATACGGTCGCACCTCATCCGCCCCCATCTGTTGCTCCACAAACTGCCAAAGCACCTCTCGAATTAGGGTTTGATAGCCCTGTTCCCCAGAAATCTCCCGCAATCGCTCTTTCAGTTCCGGTTCCAGTCGGATACTAGTCACCTGCATTTCCGAAGTGCTACCCCGTTTGCGTGTATCCATAACCGAACATCCTAAATTTCAATTCCCGGGTAGACAATCTAATACTACAAGAGTAGTATGTAGACATTCGGATTTGTAATACAAATACTACAGCCTTCCATGATACGCATCCTTCATAACACCTTAAGCAGCGTCCATGTTCGACCCCAACAATGTTCGGGTAGGGCAGCGGCGCTGTTTGCGTTTGAGGGGACGTATTGGTTTAGCGGCGGTAAATCCGTCAGCGAAGGCATTGATAGCACAATTGCCGGACGACTCAATCCGGATCAACTGACGAGCAGCGGGAGGTGCAGGGCGACCCTGGCACCGACATAGGGAAAGCCATATTAACTTCCCCAACCCCCGCTCCTGGTACTCAGAGGCGGGGGTTATTTTTGAGGAGAAAACTGATGCAGACCGAACAGCGACAGAAGATTCCAATACTTCAGAACCAGGTCGTGGTGTTCTCTAAGAACTACCTGCCCCTGGCGCGAATCAACCTTAAACGGGCAGTTGTCCTGCTGGTTACCGGACAAGCAGAGACTCTGGAGTTCAGTAGCACTCAGCAATGGGAGGTACGCTCGCCCAGCGTCGTACTACAAATCCCTGATCACATCCGGTTGACCAGTGGTAATCCAGAGCGGCATTGGAAAGTACCTCCGGTAAATCGTCGGGAGGTCTTCCGCCGCGACAACCATACCTGTCAGTACTGCGGCAGCACCAAGCACCTGACGCTGGATCACGTCATTTCCCGCTCAAAAGGCGGAAGCCATACCTGGGACAACGTAGTGACTGCGTGCGAGAAGTGTAATTCCAGTAAGGGCGATTCTCTTTCAGAGAGGCTTCGCCAACGCCTCTTACACGAAACCGGAATGGTCTTGAGAACCAAACCCAAAGCCCCGATGCACCCTGCCATTGCATTTGCTGAGCAGTTCTGGAAAGAACAGCAAGCCATTGAACTCTGACCTCAAAACCCCTGGGAGAGGATGATTTAACTACTTTGGAGCGATCGCCCTCTCCCTTCTCGAAAAAAGTTGTAGTACCCCTTTGACACATTGTAGCATGTTGTATCATGTTTGTAGCATGAGATGAGATACAGAGGAGGCAATCCAATGACCACTCACTCCCTAACTCAAAACAACGTTCTCTTGAAGCTTTCAGAGTTCTTAAAAACTCATTGTTCTGGCACTTCTAGGTCACTTCAAGATGACTCATCCAATCGGAGAAATTTATCTCTCATTCAACACCAACAAGTACTCCGCCAACTTCAGCAAACCTATTATCTGGAACGGCGTTGCTTTCTCTAATTCCTGCTAATCCATCAGCAACCCTGAACCTTGAAAACTGAAGAGCGACACGAAGTCGCATAGATAAAACGAAGTAGAGTATTAAACTCTCAAGTTAGTGCCCAAACTTGTACCCGGTTTCCAGTGCATTTCTAGTAATGGAGATGTGCCATAGCGGAAACAAATGTCTAATCAGAATCTAATCGCAAGGAATCTGAGGGCTAGGGTAAGGGCTGCACGGCTAACGAAAGTGAACTGTCATCTGAAACTTCGTTACGAGGAAGTCTCGAAAGCGATTGATACGAGGCTGTTGGGAGTAGGAAAACAGGTCTTTCAATTCCTGTGAACGGGCACCCGCACACTTCCCGGAGTAAAGACAGAGCCTAACCAGTCCGCATCTTCCCTATGTGGAACGTGGCAACCCCAATAAGGTCTGCAAAAGCAGTAAGCAAGCTGTAAAGTGCGCCCAACTCCTCAGGGGGGAAAGGATGTCCTAAGAAGCGAATGCCATCAACCGAAAGGTAACGGGAACCCATAACCGGATGGATAGGGCAATACCCAACTCGAAAGAGTGCTGACGTAGGACAGGTGAATCACCCGTAGAGACATGAGAAGAGATTAGCTTCAACCTGAAGGAAAAGTTAGGTGCAGCCACAAACTGTAAACGTAACAGAAGGGCAATTTTGGAACGCTATTAATTGGCGACAAACCAACAAGATTGTGCGAAATCTGAGACAGCGAATCTACCGGGCTACTATTGCAGGGAATCTGAAACAAGTCCGCTCGCTGCAACGGTTAATGCTGAGAAGCCTATCCAATCGCTTACGAAGTGTGCGGAAGG